>NZ_JBEYKR010000095.1:0-27448 GCF_040703535.1 Streptomyces sp. NPDC007346 | reverse complement strand
ATCTAAATCACCTGCGGGGGGGGGCCCGCGCCGGGGCGGGGGGCGGGGGGGGGGGGGGGGGGGGGGGGGGGGCCCCCCGGGGGGCCCCCCCCCCCCCCCCGCCCAGGTGCTAGGCCGGCCAGCCGAAGGCGCTGATGGTGTCGCGGGCCCGGCGGGGCTCCGGGTCGTTGAAGACGAAGCACCGGGTGTTGTTGACGCTTCCGCCTTCGGCCTGCGCCGTGGAGAAGATCAGGACCGGCCGCGGAGCGCCGTCCTTGGTCACGAAGTTCGCGCGGAAGTTGATGATCGGCGAGTCCTCGTCCCAGCGCGAGAGGAAGTCCTCGACCAGACCCTGGTCCTCATAGATCTTGCGGATGTGCTGCCCCACGTACTCGTCGGGGGTGTCGGTGTACTCCACCAGGGCGACGTCGGCCGGGTTGGCGTGCATCACCCCGCCGTTGACGCCGATCAGGTGGATCGCGACCGGGGCCACCTCGTAGAACTCACGCATGACCGCGGCCTTGTCCGCCGAGGGGGCGAGCGTCGGGTGCGGAGCGTCGTCGACCGAGCGGATCCATGCGGCGGCGTCGGACGCGGCCGTGTTCTCCGCGGCCGTGTTCGACACCGGGAGGCGCTCGCCCAGTTCCGGCCGGCTGACCCAGTGGATGCGGGCCTGGTCGCCCACCTCCACCCGTATGGCGTTCACCCGGGCAGCGCGCTCCTTGCCGTCCGCGCTGCGGTAGACGACCGGAACGTTCTCCAGCCTGCGCTCCTTCTTGAGCGCAGCGAGCAGATCGCTCAGGCCGTCGGTCGCGCCGGCGACCTCGAGCCGCTCGCCCAGGTGGCTCGCCTCCCCGCCCATGAGCAGGGACAGCGCCTTGTTGTGCAGGATGACGGCCCCGGCCCCGTCCGTCACGGCGATGGCCACCGAACTGTTGCCGATGACGTCGATGAGCTGCTCGGTGGCAGGCACACTGGTGATGGTCATTTCTCACTCCTGATTCTTTTCGGGCTCTGATTCATGCGATCCACGAGTTCTTTTATCGTGGAAGCCAGAAGGTCTTTCCCGGCGAGATGGTAATCATGTCCGCCGTCGAATGTAAACGTTCCGAGGAAAGGGCCCGTGACGAATTTCTTCCAGGCGGTCATTTCTTCGGGGCGGACAAACTTGTCATCCCTGCCGCACAGCAGTGCAAGGGGCGCGAAAATCGTCTTCTGTGCTCCGCGATATTCGCGCCGCATCCGGAGGTCAGCCGTAAGGTGGGCGCCTTCGGTATCCCCCTCCTCATCCGTGAGGCGGCGTTCTGCCTGCAAGGCCGAGAAGGCGGTCGCGATCAGGGTCCGGGGAACGTGTCCCGGTTCCCGTGCTCCCGATATCAGCAGGCCGCCGACCTCGCACACGGGGTCGGCCGCGAACCGGGCTGCCATTTCGTAGGCGAACAGAGTTCCCAGGCTGTGGCCGAAGAGGTACAGCCGGCGCCCCGGTACGGTGCGGGAAAGGTCGTCGGTCCACCGCTCCACAACCTGCTGCACGGTGCTGACCGGCCGTTCGTCGGCCAGCCTCCCGCGGCCCGGTAGCTCGCAGTGCACCGCGTGGAGTCCGGGGGGCAGTCGCCCACCCACGGGCAGATACGGGGAAGTGATGCTGCCGGCCGGGGGCAGGAAGACGACGACGTCCCCGTCCTGTCCGATGTCGCCCTGTACCACGACCGATCTTCTGTGCGTCATGGTGAACTCCCTCCTTCCGCTGCCGCTACGGATGAAGAAAGTTCTCCTCGATGCTCTTCAAGGTACGGAAGGCGTCGAGGTCGATCTCGGCCGACTCGAGCATCGTTCCGCGCAGCTCCTCGACATGCAGCACCAGTTCCACGAACTGCAGGGAGTTGATGATGCGGGTGTCGATGATGTCGGTCTCGGCGTTCAGCTCGGTGACGTCGGGGTTGCGGCTGAGGATCCACTCGCGCACGTCCCTCCAGGTGGCCGTCATGACCACTCCCTCCTGCTGTAGCGGTTCACTGACTCGCGTCGGCGGCCGGCCGAGAGGCGAAGGCGAAGGCGTTGAAGGCGGCCACCCTGTCGGCCACCTCCGAGACCAGTGCGAGGTCGCCCGGTCCCACGGGGCCGCGACGGTGTGCCGGGCCGCGCACGATGACGAGGTGTCCGCCGAAGACTCCGCGGAAGTCCAGTGCGAGGGCGACAGCGGAGCCGATCCCCCGCTCCCGCAGCTGCTCGAGCACCCGCGGATCGGTCTGTCCGGAGAACCCTTCGTGCTCACTGACCACGAACCGGGGCCGGCCGGCGGACTCGGCCAGCGCGCGCACCTCGGCGAGGGCCGCGGCGAACTCGTCCGGCCCCTGGACGACGGGCTCGTCGTGGACGGCCGGGGCCTCCAGCGAGATGGCGGAAGCGAAGAACGGCACACACGCCTTGGCCGTGGCCGGCACGACGTCCCTCGGTTCGGCGGTGCCGCGGATCGTGGAACTGATGTGGGCGAGGAACCCCAGCGATTCCTCGGCGGTCTTGCGTCCCGAGATGTAGCGAAGTGCGGTGGTCCAGTTCTCGGCAGGCTTTTCCGTGCTCTTTTCGGACACAGTTATCCCTTGAGTGGAATGGGAGATGAGGAGGAGGGGAGTCGAATTTCGATGGTGCGGGGAATTCGACTGCTTCTGCGAAATCGCGGGAGAGCGAAACTCCGGCCGATTAATTCGACCCTAGCGGTGGAGCGCAATTCGCGCAATAGAATACGAAGGTCAGCTGAAATTGACATCCGGGTCGAGCAGGCAGAGCTGGCCATCGGCCAGATGCAGCCGATCGTTGCTGTAGTTCAGAGCCGCCGAACGCAGATCGCGCAGTGCCTTTTCCAGCCCGGTCGGTGAGTCCTTGAGATAGCCGTGACGCAGGCCGACGGCGTCGATCAGATCGTTCACCGAGGCGTAGCATTCCTCGGCGGCCGTGATCTTCAGCGAGTTCAGCAGCAACTGGCGGCCGGGCGCGGAGAGATCCGTCTCGACCTGGACCAGGTGCTGTGTGCGCCGCAGCAGGGCATGGACGGTGTCGAGCCGCTGGCGGGCACGTGACAGCCTGGTCAGCAGCAGCTCCGAGCCGAGGTCGAACCGTTTACGGCCGGCGGGATCACGCAGCATGCGTGTGACCCTGGAGAGTGCTCCCGCGGCGGTGCCCAGCCACGCCGCGGACCAGCCCAGATGCGCCAGCGGCCCGAAGACGGACTGGGCGATCCGGTGGAAGTCACCGTGGTCACCGATCACCTGGTGGGCGGGGATCGTCCCCGTCAGCCTCAGCGGCAGACTGTGGCTCGAACGCATGCCCATGGGGTTCCACTCGCCCGACGCCTGCACCCGCAGCTGACCGCGGTGCGCGTAGACGAGCGAAACGTGGTGGTCGGCGGTGGCGGACGGGCTGAGCATGGTGATGAGGAAACCGTCTGCTCGGGTTCCGCCGGTCACGATCGGCGCGGCCCTGTCGATCTCCAGCGTTTCGCCGACGGCCGGCATCCGGGCGTAGGACCTGAAGAGGTGACCGCCCTTCCCGGGCTCGGTCGTCACCGACGCCAGGTACAGGTCGCCCGCGGCGAGCCTGGGCAGCAGCTCCTCACGCAGCGGGGACCGGGCATGCTCCACGATCGCCTGCGACTGCTGACAGTGCATCGCGAAGATCATGGCCATCGACATGTCGGTACGGCCGAGAGCGATGGTGACGTCGACCAGATCGGCGACGCTCCCACCGAGCCCTCCCTCGGCGCTGGGCACGAGGAGCCCGAGCAGACCGGTACGGCGCATCTGTGCCAGCGCTTCCTCCGGGAAGGCCGCCTCGCGTTCGGTGCGGGGCAGGTTCTCCTCGGCGGCCCGCGCCACCGCGGCCACCCGCTCGGAAAGGCTCATGCCCGCCGCGGGCGCGTCCTTCCCGTGCCGGGGGCCGACGGGGGCGGGCCTGGCGGTCCGTGCGGTCATGACGCCTCTTCCCGGGAAGGCGCACCGGCGGCCCTGAGCGCCCGGTGATCGATCTTCCCGTTCTGGGTGAGGGGCAGGGCGTCCCACCTGTGCCAGCGTCGCGGCACCATCGCAGGGGGCAGGACCGCGTCGAGGGACTTCTGGAGCTCCTCGGGGGAGACCGGGGCGAGTACGGAGTAGTGGCCGACGAGTTCACTGTGGCCGCCGTCCTCCGAGACGACCACCGCACACCGTTCGACGCCCGGGTGCCGGCTGAGTACGGCTTCGATCTCATCGAGCTCCATACGCACACCGGCGACCTTGACCTGACGGTCGCTCCGGCCCGCGTAGTGGACCAGGCCGGCGTCGAAGCTCGCCAGGTCACCGGTCCGGTAGAGCCTGCCGGTCGGTGACAGGGGGTCGAACGGATCGCGGAAGAAGGCCCGTCCGGTGATCTCGGGGTCGTTGAGATAGCCGAGCCCCACGCAGATGCCCCCGACGAACAGCTCACCGGTCTCGCCGGGCCCGGCTGCCCTCCAGGAGGAGTCCCGCTCCTGCACCAGCAGATACAGAGAGGTGTTGACCACGGGTGAGCCGACGGGAATCCGGTCCCGTACGAGATCGGCCCGTGTCACCACGTGGTGGGTGATGTCGTCGGAGCATTCGGTGGGGCCGTACGCGTTGACGACGGCCACGCCGGGCAGCGCGTCCAGGACCCGGGCCGCGAGTCCGGGGTGCAGCTCCTCACCGGTGGACAGCAGCCGGCGCAGTGAGGCGAGCGATCCCTCACCGGCTCGCCGGACTTCGTCGACCAGCCAGCCCACGACGGTCGGAACCAGCTCGACGACACTCACCTCGGCGGCGTCCAGAGCACCGATGAGCCAGCGCGGCAGGCGCAGGGCGGCGTCCTTGACCACCACGACCCGCCCGCCGATCAGGAGCGGACACAGCATCTGCCAGATCGAGATGTCGAACACCAGCGGCGCCGTGAAGGCCACCGAGTCCCGGGGGCTCAGGGACAAGTCGTGCACCTTGGCCCAGAGGTGGTTGAGCATGCCCTGGTGCTCGACGGTCGCCCCCTTGGGGCGCCCGGTGGTTCCCGAGGTGAAGATCGTGTAGCGAGTCTCGTACGAGCGGTCCGAGCCGCTCCTCTCCGGGAAGCCGTGGTGCTGCCGTTCGACCGGCAGCACCAGGAGCGCGACGTTCTCCGCCGCGGCGGCCGAACGGGCCGCGTTGGCCACGTCCTCGTCCCTGGTGTAGTCGAGCAGCAGCCGTGCCTCGGCCCGGCCGAGCACATCGCGGACGCGAACCGCCGGCCACGCGGGGTCGACGGGCAGGTACGATGCGCCGATGCTCTCCAGCGCCAGGAAGACCACGGGGGTCTCGAAGCCGCGCGTACCGACGGTGGCGACGACGTCGCCGGCCCCTGTGCCGCGGGCGAGCAGGAGGCCACGGACCGCCTCCACGTCCTGGACCAGGGCGCGGTACGTGAGCTCGCGCTCGCCGTCGACGACGGCTACCCGTTCCGGATCGTTCTCGGCGTGCCGGATGACGTGATCGAGAAGCGCCGTGCCGGTGTCCAGGTTCCGGGAGCGGCGCAGCGCCAGGCTGTTGGCCCGGTCCACCGTGCCGGCCGCCAAGGGCAGGTCGGCCCAGACCGGCCGCGGTGCGGCGGCACCCTGTGCGGCGCTCACCGGGCACCCTCCGTACGCGGGCCGCTATGACGGGCGAGATCGTGGAAGAAGCCGTCGACGGCCGTGACCTCACCGGCTTCCTCGGCGCGGCTGAACACGTGCTCCCCCACGGCCATGTCCAGCACGCCCAGGCCGAACGGGGAGAAGACCACGGTGCGGTCGGCCGGAACGGCGAGCCGGCCGGTGAGGACGTCGAAGAGGGTTCCGGCGAGGAAGTCCCGGCCGCCGGTGAGCTGTTCGGCCAGATGGACCGAGGTGCCGGCCTTGAGCACGTGCTCGACGTCATCGACGACGTTGACGCTGTCGAGGATGACCTCGGTGCTCAGGTCCCGCAGCGAGACATGCAGGACGAGCGGGTGGTGATCGAACAAGGACGGGTCGGCCACGTGCGGTTCCGCGGCCGTCGTGGCGAGGACCACCACGTCGCTGGCGCGGATGAGCTCCTGGGAACTCCCGTACACGCGGACCGATGTCTCCCCGTCGGTCTCCCGCAGGTGCCGGGCGAAATCCTGCGCGTATCGATCGGACAGGTCGTGCACGCCGAGTTCCTCGGGCTCCCAGCCGAGCGTGGACAGGTACTGGTGCAGATAGCGCGCGATGAGCCCTGTGCCGACGAACCCGATCCGTCGCGGCCCGGGACGGCCCACGAGCAGGGCGCGAGCTGCCACCGCGGCGGACGCGGCGGTGCGCACCGCACTGATGATGGAGCTCTCCAGGCACGCGTAGGGATATCCGGTGGCCGGGTCGTTGAGGATCAGTACGGCGGAGGCCCGGGGGATACCTCGCTCCAGGTTGGAGGGGAAACTGGAGATCCACTTGATGCCGTCCACGGGCCGCTCGCCTCCGACCGACGCCGGTAACGCGATGATGCGGGCGGAGGGCCGGTCCGGAAAGCGCAGGAAGTAGGAGGGCGGATTGACGGTCCGTGCCTCACCGTGCAGGCGGTAGGCCTTCTCGACGAGGGAGACGATCTCGGGCTCGTGCCCGTTGAGCACCCGGTGCACGGCTACGCCCGGCACCACCCCGAACCGGGGGATGCCCGCTTGCTCGTTCATATGCTCTCCAGAAGTTCGCGGATGTCGACGTGCCCGTAGTGGTCGCTGACCCAGGCGTCGTTGTAGATGGTGTTGATGTAGCGCTCGCCCAGGTCGGGGGCTATCGCGACCGCACTGCGGGCGGGGTACTGGGCGAGCCACTGGGAGGCGGCGGAGATGACGGTTCCCGAGGAGCCGCCGAGCAGAATGCCCCGGGCCGCCAGCTGTCTGCAGGTGTGGATGGTGTCGATCTCGTGGACCCGGATCACCTCGTCGACCAGACCGGCGGTGAGCGACGGTTCGATCAACGGCATGGGTGCGCCGGCACCGAGTCCGGGGATGTGGCGTGGTCCCGGTGTTCCGGCGAAACTGACGGAACCGACGCTGTCGACGGCGACGATGCGCACGTGGGGCCGGTGGTCACGGAAGTACCGCGCGCAGCCCATGAGCGTGCCACCGGTACCGGCGCCGACGAACAGGGTGTCGAGATCGGGAAAGTCCTTGGCGATCAGCGCGGCGGTCGTCTCGTAGTGAGATATCCAGTTGGCCGGGTTCTCGTACTGATTGAGCCAGAGGTAACCCGGGTCCTCTCCACACCGCTGTCGTACGTAGGACCGCCGCGCCGCCAGGAATCCGCCCGAGGCGTCGGGCTCATCGATGACCACGACCTCGGTACCCAGGGCCCGCATGAGAGCGACCGTGGCGGGATTGCAGTTGATGTCGGTCACGCAGACGAACTTCAACTTCTTCGACGCGGCGATCACCGACAGGGCCACGCCGAGGTTTCCGGAAGAGGACTCGATGAGCGTGGAGTCCGGTCCCAGCGTCCCGTTCTGCTGTGCGGCCTCGACCATCCAGGCGGCCGGCTGCATCTTGATCGATCCCGCGAAGTTGAAGCCCTCACACTTGAGAACGAGGGGTATCCGCAGACTGGTGCGCAGATCGAGGTACACGTCGCTGTCCAGCAGTTCGTGAGCTGCTGAGATAACAGGCATGCGTCGAGTTCACTTCCTTCCATCTGGTGAAACGGATGAGTACGCGAGGGATCAGCGGACACGTGACGGGTACTTCGGGAGGACATCCGTCTGCGGAGCCGCCCGGTCGTCGCCGCGCATGAACACCGTCCGGACCACGGCCACGCACAGGGCGTAGTAGACGAGGAACGCGCAGAAGGCGAGCGTGCCGCTGCCGTCGGCTCCGCTGTAGGAGGCGCGGAAGACCAGGTTGATCGCGACTCCGCCCAGAGCCCCTACGGCCCCGGCGATTCCGAGCACGGCGCCGCTCAGCCGCCTGGAGCGTTCGAACTCGACACGCGCGTCACGGCCCGCCGCCACCGCCTCCTCCGCGTTCTTGGCGAACAGGGCGGGGATCAGCTTGAAGGTGGACCCGCTGCCGATGCCGCTGAGCACGAACAAGGCGGTGAACCCGCTGATGAAGAGGGGGAACGCCTTCGTGTGCGAGGCGAGGACCAGCAGCGCCGTCCCTCCGGTCATCCCCAGGAACGTCAGCAGCGTGATCCGGGCGCCACCCCACCGGTCGGCCAGCCGGCCTCCCAGGGGCCGCGCCACCGAGCCGAGCAGCGGGCCGAGAAAGGTGAATGACGCCGCTTCGAGCGGCGTGGAGCCGAACTGGCTCTGGAGTACCAGGCCGAAGGCGAAGCCGTACCCGATGAACGACCCGAACGTGCCGACGTAGAGCAGTGAGATCCACCAGGTGCCACGGTGGCGGACGGCCTCGCGCTGCGTGCCCGGCGCGGCGCGCACCGCGTCCACGTTGTCCATGCGCAGGGCCGCCAGAAGGGCTACCAGTCCGATCAGCGGGAGGTAGGCGGCGGCGACGTAGGAGGGGTGGGTGTCGCCGGCCGTGGCGATCACCAGCAGCCCCAGGAGCTGAATGACCGCGACACCCAGGTTGCCGCCGCCGGCGTTGAGTCCCAGTGCCCAGCCCTGGTGCCGCTGGGGGAAGAACGTGGTGATGTTGGTCATGGAGGAGGCGAAGTTTCCGCCTCCCACCCCCGCTGTGGCGGCGATGACCACGAACACCCACAGGGGAGTTCCGGGCCGCTGGACGAAGTACACGGCGGACACCGTCGGGACGAGGAGCACCACCGAGGCGAACACGGTCCAGTTGCGTCCGCCGAAGCGTGTCACGGCGTAGCTGTAGGGGAGCCGCAGCAGGGCGCCGACCAGGGTGGGCGTGATCACCAGCAGGAACTTCTCACCGGGTGCGAAACCGAGCCCGATGTCCGGTGACATGAACAGCACCAGAACCGACCACATGCTCCAGACCGAGAAACCTATGTGCTCGGACAGGATCGACAGCCACAGATTGCGGCGGGCTATGCGTCTGCCGGAATGATCCCAGAACTTCTCGTCCTCAGGGTTCCAGTCTTCGATCCACCGTCCCCGGGTGGACTGTCTGCGCGACATGAGTCTTCTCTCTCCGGTCCTTGGCAGGACGGTCGGTCGGCCGTGCGGGGAGCGCGCCGGACACGGAACGGGGCCGCTCCGCCGGTTCGGTCCACGCGGCAGGGGTCCGGCACGTGCGTCGCTCGCTGTGCGGTCATCGACGGATGAGGTCCGGCGACGGCGTCGGCCTGCGAGCGGGGGTGTGGATCCGCCGACGTTCGGGCGAGGCGGCGTTTTCTGGCCAAGCTGATACCGGAGGAGCGAGAGGCGGCGACCCGCACGGGCCGTCGGCCCGCCTGGGCCCGTCCGGCCGAACGATCCGAACGGCCGGGGTGCTTCTCTGCGTCGACGCGGGTGACCTGGGTTCAAGGCGCCGGCTGGTCATGGAGGAACTCCTTGTGCTGAGGCAGGAGTGGAGCGGAGGTGATCCCGCGCTTCGGGCCCGGCTGTGGGGCGGAAGCGGCTCGCCGTGCGAGGGCTGACCGGTGCGGTGGCTGAGACACGGTCAGTGCGGGAAGTGGAGGCCTGTGCCTGTGGCATGTGGGCCTGGAGGCCGTGGCGCCCGGCGACTGGCTCTCGCAGCCTAGAGCAACCGAACGGCGTTCAGCAATAGGAAATAGGAGACGGGATTTGGCCACCCCTGGGCCCGCAATGACCGTCCTTGACGCCATGCTGCATGTGCGTTTTGATGAACACCGTTCACCAGTACCGAACTTGCGCCACCTTTGTTGGAGAGTCTCTCGCCCCCAGCGACACCCAGCCCAGCATGCTTCGACGGCCCACGAGGAGAGAACAGCCAGTGAACGTCACACTCGCCCGGGACTGGATAGGCAACGCCAACTCGCTCATCGGCCGGCAACGCGACCACCTGACGAACCTCGACGCGGCCATCGGAGACGCGGACCACGGCACCAACCTCACCCGCGGCTTCGCCCGAGCCCACACGGTCATCACGCAGGGACTCCACCTCAGCGGCACGCCCGCCAGCATCCTTTCCTCGACAGGCCGACTGTTCATGTCGGAGATAGGAGGCGCCGCAGGCGCCCTCTACGGCAGCGCCCTGTTCGCCATAGGCTCAGCATTACCAGACGCGGACGAGGTGAACCCAGACGAGTTCGCAGCAGCTCTGCAAGCAGGCCTCGACCGCATCCAGGTGCTCGGTGCGGCCGTGCCGGGCGACAAGACCATGGTCGACGCCTTCGCCCCGGCGGTAGCGGCATTCCGGGACGCCGCCGGCGCCGGCTTCGGCCCAGCCGCTGAGGCCGCCGCGGACGCGGCCGCGTCAGGCATGCGCGCCACCATCCCCCTCCAGGCCACCAAGGGCCGCGCCTCCTACCTCGGGTTACGGAGCATCGGCCACCAGGACCCGGGCGCCACATCAACCGCCCTCCTCTTCCGGGCCCTGGCCGACACCTACCGAGCGACACAGCGCTCCTGCGCCTGCCCTGCCTGCTCCGGACTGCGCCCTGCCGCCCAGCCGACGCGGAGAAGGTGACCCGAATGACAACGATCTCCGGCGGTCCGCGGCACATCGAGGAAGCCGTCCCCCGTGAACCGGCCGGGAACCGAGGTCTGCGCCTGGTCCCGCTGCGCGGCCTTCGGTACGTCCCGGACGCAGTCGGCAACCTGGCCGCCGTGACCTCTCCGCCGTACGGCGTCGTCACGCGGCCGGACGGACTGCACCACCTGGAGTCGGCGGACCCCGACAACATCGTGCGGCTCATCCTCCCGCAGGCCGACAGCGTCGCCGCTCGTCACGAGCTGGCCGCGACGACCCTGCGTCACTGGCTCGCCGCGGGCATCCTCGCTCCCGACAAGGAACCGGCGCTCTATGTGTACGAGCAATCCCGCGGCGATCTCCTCCAGCGAGGCGTCATCGGCGCACTGGCTCTCTCCGCTCCGGCGGAAGGCCTGGTGCTGCCTCACGAAGAGGTCATGCCGCACGTCGTGGAGAACCGTGCTGCCCTGATGCGCGCCACCGCCGCCAACCTGGAACCTCTGCTCCTCACCTACCACGGCGACGCGCAGACGGCCGGCGCCGCCGCTGTCGTCGACCGCGCGACGACAAGGCGCCCTTTGCTGACCACCACCACGGAAGACGGCTTCAGCCACCGCCTCTGGGCGATCACCGACCCCGCCGAACTCTCCGAGGTCGACGACGACCTGGCGGGCCGTCAGGCCCTCATCGCGGACGGCCACCACCGCTGGGCCGGTTACCTACGTCTCCAGCAGGAGCACACCACGGGCCCCAGCCCCTGGGACCACGGGCTGGTTCTCCTGGTGGACACAGCTCGCCATCCACTCCAGGTCCGGGCCATCCACCGACTCCTGCGCCACCTGCCGATCTCCGAAGCGCTGACGAAGGCAAGCCCCTCCTTCCGAGTGCGACACCTTGAGACCTCCCTCCCCGATGCCCTCGACGCACTCAAGGAAGCGACGAGCGTCGGCAACGCCTTCCTCCTCGCCGGCGACGGCACCTTCCACCTTCTCGACCGCCCCGATCCCGCGCTCGTATCCCGCACGGTGAGGCGGGACCGTCCCGAAACATGGCGGTCTCTGGACGCGGCGGTCCTGCACGAGACCCTTCTCCCTCATGTGTGGGGGATTCCGGACACTCCACGGGACATCACCTACGTCCATGACACAGAGGAAGCGGTGCGACAGGCCGAACTCCACCGGTCCACTGCCGTCATCCTGCATCCCGTGCGTGAGGAACTCGTCCGCACTCTCGCCCGCCGAGGAGTCATGATGCCGCGCAAGACGACCTCCTTCGGGCCGAAGCCGGCCACGGGCCTGCTCCTTCGCAGCCTGGAAGTGGACTGACCCCGCGGACGGGGCGGGGGCCGGCACAGCCCTGTTCCCGGTCGGCCGTGCTCGGTGATCCGCGCGCAGCCGAACACCGTCCACTGCCTGCGACTCCTGCCCCCGGCTCCGGCGGATCCACGGTTCTCACGGGGTGCGCTCCGCGTGGGCCATCGCCCTTCCCCGACGTGCCGACAGGGCTTCGGCCCCATGGCATCGCCTCCACGAGGCCGCGATACTGCGACCAACCGTTCTGCCGAAAGGGCCCAAGTGACGTACCAGTTCCCCGCATTCACCCGGCTCGGTCTGGGCGGCGCGACGCTCCTGTTCGTCTTCGCCGGCTCCGCCCTGCCTGCCGGGGCGTCCCCCGCCGACACCTCCCGCGTCACCGCGCGGCCCACCGTCGAGGAGCAGCGCCTCGATCGGGCCGCCCCGCAGGAGATCCTGCGGCGCAGCGGCTTCGACGCCCTCGCCCCGCGCTTCGCCCACGCCCTGGAGGGCTCACGCGGTTACGCGCAGGCGGAGCGGTCGGTGACCCGCCACGGCTCGGCGCTGTGGCAGCGCGCCGTGGACCGCGCCCAGGGGCGCGGACCCGCTGCGGGCGACCTGAGCCGGGGCGATGACCGGCCCTTGTACTGGGCCCGGCTCGCGCTCAGCCGCGAACTGCGCGCGTGGACGCCCCGGTTCGGGCTGGACGACGAGCAGCGCGGGGCCCTGCACGCCGCTCTGGAGTCCTCCTCGCGCGGCCAGGAGGACATCCGCTTTCCGGGCCGAGGGATGAAGCGGGTCCTCGTCACCGGCTTCGACCCGTTCACCCTGGACCGGGACGTCCGGATCGGTAACCCCTCGGGCGCCGGCGCGCTCGCCCTGGACGGCACGATGGTGCGGACCGCTGAGGGGCCGGCCCGGATCGAAACCGTCATCTTCCCCGTGCGCTGGACGGACTTCGCCGAGGGGACCGTCGAGCGGGTCCTCGTCCCGCATCTGCCCCACCTCGACCTGTTCACCACCGTCAGCCAGGGCCGCCAGGGCCGATTCGACGTGGAGCGCACCAACGGCGCCTGGCGCGGGGGCTTCCCCGACAACGAGAACGTGGCACGCACCGGGACCGTCCCCGTCACCGACCCCGACGCGCAGCCGCAGTGGACGTCCACCACCCTCCCGTACCGACAGCTCACCGAAGCGGACACGGGCCGCTTCCCGGTGTACGACAACACCGAGGTCACCGAGGTCCCGGCGGGCGGCACCCAGCCGGTGACCAGGCCCGACGGGCCCACCCCGGGTTCGGCCGCGCGGGCCGGGGGCGGCGGTGACTACCTCTCCAACGAGATCGCCTACCGGGCCACGCTGCTCCGCGACCGGGCGGGGCTCCCGAAGCTGCCGGGCGGCCATCTGCACACGCCCGTCCTGCAGTTCGGCGCGGCGAACGCGGACCCGGAGAGGGGCGGTGTCACCGACCCGGACTTCGAGCGCAACCGTGCGGACATCGTGCGCCAGGTGCGGGCGCTGGTGCAGAGGGCGGTGAGTGCGGCCCGTTGAGGCTGTCCGCCCCGGCCCACGACGGCGGTACGACGGCGGTACGACGATGGTGGCGCGGCCTCTTCGAAGGCGGCGCCGTCGTCCTCATCTCCGTGGGGTGGCTCCGGTCAGGTCGTGGCGGAGCAGGGCGTAGGCGTGGTCGGCGTCGGCCACCGCCTCCGGGTGGACCTCGTCGGCGGACCGGCCGTCGACGATGCGCCGCCAGTTCACCGACGCCAGGATGCGCTCCGTGGCGGTCACCTGGCCGGCCAGCAGGGCGGCGGTGATCTCGCGGTCCGGGTCGAGCGCATCGGCCAGGGCCCGGGTCAGCGCCTCCTCGGCCTGGGCCAGGTACTGGCTGACGCGCGCCACCAGGCTCGGTGTGGAGTAGACGAGACGGTGGAAGGCCAGGACGTCCTCGTCGTCGTTGAGCCCCGTGATGGGGTCGCGGGCCGCGAGCCCGTCCAGGAAGTGCTGGTGCAGGGCGTCGATCGGGGAGACCTCCGGCGGCCGCCCCGCCACGACGGCGCTGTTCACCCTCTGGTGGTCGGCGAACCGGTGGACGACCAGGTCTTCCTTGGTGGGGAAGTACCGGAACAGCGTCGGCTTGGAGACCTCGGCCACGGCCGCGATGTCGACGACCGAGACCTGGTCGAACCCATGCTCCAGGAAGAGGGCGATCGCCGTGTCGGAGATCGTCTCTCGCGTTCGCTGCTTCTTGCGCTCCCGCAAGCCCATCGGCGCATTCACCTGGTCACCCTAGCACAATCCTTACCCAGGCAATCAGGTGACTGGGTGAATAAAGTAACTTAGTTGCGTGGCTGGATGTGCCCCGCCGGTCGGTGACGCCGAGGCTTCGGACCGTACGTCCGGGACAGCTCCGTGCCGTCAGGCGGCGAGCGGTTCCGGCAGCGGCCGGGCGTGCAGGACGTCGAGCCGGGACACCGCACGCGTCACCACCACGTACAGCCGGTGCAGTCCGCGCGGCTCGGACTCGACGATCGCGGCCGGCTCCACCACGACGACATGGTCGTACTCGAGGCCCTTGACGACCGTCGCGGGCAGCACGGTCACCCGGGCCGCCGTGCCGACCTCCTCGACGGTCGCCGTCGCGATGCCCGCCTCGCGCAGGGCCGCCGAGGTGGCGGCCACCGCACCATCGGCGGCGATGACGGCGACCGACCCTTCGTGGCCGAGGGCCGCGCGGACGGCGGACACGGTGGCGGCCGCCAGGTCCTCGACCGCGCTGACTGTCAACTCGCCGTCGTGGCGCAGCGACCGGGCCGGCGGCACGTCCACGCGGAGGGCGTCCACCAGACGGTTGGCCAGCTCCATGATCGCGGCCGGGACGCGGAAACCGGTGGTCAGGGGGGTGACCGTGGCCTGCTCCTTGCCCAGGTGCGTCAACTGCTCCCGCCAGCTCCGCGCCGCCCAGGGCGCCGTGGCCTGGGCCAGATCGCCCAGGACCGTGATGAACCCGAACGCGCTGCGCCGGGCGATCGCCCGGCACTGCATCGGTGACAGGTCCTGGGCCTCGTCCACCACCACATGGCCGAAACCCCCGGGGCGTTCGATGAGGCCGGCGACCTCGTCCAGGAGCAGCATGTCCTCGACCGACCAGGCGGCGCTCTTCTCCGACCTCGCGGGCTCGGCCCACAGCAGGGCCCGCTGCTCGGCGGCGTCGAGCACGCCGTCCGCCGCCTCCTCCATGACCACCGGGTCGCTGAGCAGCGCGGCCACGACCTTCTCCGGTCGCACCACCGGCCACGCGGCCTCCAGAAGTGCGGCGACCGGCTTCGAACGGCCGACTCTCCGGGCCCAGGTGACGCTCTTCGGGCCGGCCCGCCGCTCGGCCTGCCGCTGGACCAGTGCCACCACGCGCGAACGCACATGCTCGCGGCCCACCCCGTACGGCAC
This sequence comes from Streptomyces sp. NPDC007346, assembly GCF_040703535.1. NCBI lineage: Bacteria > Bacillati > Actinomycetota > Actinomycetes > Kitasatosporales > Streptomycetaceae > Streptomyces > Streptomyces sp. NPDC007346. Next base: position 12,149 of record NZ_JBEYKR010000095.1, on the reverse strand, counting down.
CCCCATGCCCCGCACCTCGTCGATGACCCGGGCCAGCTCCCACGAGTCGACCCGCCAGCGGTACGAGCCGTCGGTGACCGCGATGGACTCCTCGGGGTGCCCGACCCGGGCGTACAGGGCGCGCTCCAGGACCGTGGCCATGCGGGCGCTGTGCTTCAGGGCGCCGACGTCCCTTCCGTCCACCCGCTGGACCGGGTGCCTGGCGACCACGTCCTCCACCGTGAGCTGGGCGATGTCGATCTCACCGAGCGACGGCAGCACCTGCGCGATGTAGCGCAGGAAGGTCCGGTTCGGACCGATGACCAGCAGACCGCCGCGCCGCAGCCGCTCGGGGAACGTGTAGAGGAGATAGGCGGCGCGGTGCAGGCCGACAGCTGTCTTTCCGCTGCCCGGCGCGCCCTGCACGCAGACCGACTCGTTCAGCTCACTGCGGACCAGGTCGTCCTGTTCCGGCTGGATGGTGGCGACGATGTCCCGCATCGGGCCCAGGCGGGGGCGCTCGATCTCGGCGGCGACGATGGCGCTCGCCGCGTCCTCGCGGTCCCGGGAGTGGTCCAGGTGCTCGTCCTCCAGCCCGGTGAGGTCCTCCGGAGCGCCGTGGCCCCACGGCGCCCAGCCGAAGCGCCGCCGCACCGCGACGCCGCGCGGTTCCAGCGCGCCGGCCTGGTAGTAGGTACGCGAGACCGGCGCACGCCAGTCGATCACCAGGGGCGGTGCGGCCGGGTGTTCCGAGACCCGCCTGCGGCCGATGTAGTACCGCTGCCGCCGGTGGTCCCCCGCCTCGTCGGAGTCCTCGAAGTCGAGCCGGCCGAAGAACAGCGGGCTGTCGGGCTCCTCCGCCATCTGCCGTGCGCGGGTGCGCAGGTGGCGTCCGAGCGCCTCGGCGCTCGCGCCGTCGCCCGACACGTCCTCGCCGGCGACGACCTGGTACCGGGCGTCGTCCACCTGGTGGGTCATCGCCTCGCCGCACCGCGCGACGTACGCACGCTCCAGGGCCAGCTCGTCGTCGAGTCCGACGGCCTCCTGGGCGCCGTGCGTGTCCTGGGCGTGTGACGTCATCGATCGAGACCTTTCCGAGGTGACGGCCGTGCGTCCCGTCCGCAGGGCCGGACGGGTGCTTCCGGGCCACAGCATAACTGAACCGGGTTAATAGATTGGCCAGGTTGCGTTATTGGTGGCTGGGTACCGCCGGGCCGAGATCAGCGCCACCACGTACGGGATCCGGTACGCCAAGGCCTCTGGCGGCCGCCTCCCGGAGGGCTCGCACCCGCGCCGTCGGGGAAACGGGCGTGGGTCACGACGGAATGCGTGGGGTGGTCAGCGCTTCTGGATCTACTCTGAACTCCGGGGAGGCCAAGGGATGCGTGATGCACTGCTCAGGGAACTGGGCGACAGAGTCCGGGACTTCGGTGACGGGGAGGGCCCCGAGGCCGTGCTCGACGAGGCGGGGGTCACGTGCGCCTCGGAGTTGATGGCGATGGTGGGCGGGCTTCGGGATGCGGACACCGACATCCTGCACACGGTCGCCGCGTACTACTGGGCGCGATCCCTTGCCCGGAGCGACCCGGCGCTGTCGGCTGCCGAACTCACGACGGCGATGCGCGTCTTCGGCCTGCTGTATCTGGTCGATCACCGTCGTGTGCCTCGGGAGTTGTGGCCACAGCTCACCGAGGAGACCGGCCACGACCCGTGGCAGGACCCCGTGGACCATGCGAGCGACCTCGTGCTGGACGTCGACGAGGGTGGCGACCCGTCCGTGCTCGACGAGGCGTTGGACCTGCTGCGGGGCTCCGCCTCGACCCCCTACCGTGACACCACGCTCGGCCTGGCTCTCTGCCGACGGGCTCAGGTCGCCGGACGTCCGGAGGGTGTCCGGCGGGAGGACGCGGACTCCGGCATCGAACTGCTCACCCGCGTGGCCGCTCTGCCCGAGGAGTCACCGACTCGCCGGGCGCGTCGTCGGCTCACCCTCGCGGAGGCGCACAGCCGGCGCTTCGCCCTGACCGCCGAAGAGGCCGACCTCGCCGCGGCCGAGGCCGCCGCACGGTCGGCGTTCGCCGAGGCTCCGGAGGGCTCGGCCGAGCGGGCCGGTTCGGCGGAACGTATCGGCGTGTGTCTCGGCCACCGGGCCGAGACGGCCCTGCCCGAGGAGAGCGTCGCCCGGCTTCGGGAAGCTGTTTCGTGGCTGCGGCTGGCGGTGGACATCGGTACGGCCTCGGGGCAGGACCCGGACCGGGCGAACCTCGCCAGGGCGACGGGGCTGCTTCTCCGGCGTACGGCGCAGCCCGGAGAGGGGCAGGAGCCGGACGGGCAGGCGGAAGCGGTGTCGCCCGGGGCGCGGCCCGCGTCGTCGGACGGTGCGGACCCGGCACGTGACCTCGCCGGGCTGGGTTCGAAGGTCATCGCGCGCGTGATCACGGAGGCCGAAGCCGTCCGCCAGGTCGTGGACCCGGATTTCACGCTTTCGCAGGAGGCCGTTGCCTCCGTGGTGGCGGGCGCCCTGCGCCTCGTGGGGTCCGGGACGCCGCAGGACGTCGTACCCGTCCTCACCCTCACGCTGGAGGCCGCTTCCGTCCGCTGGGGGACCGGGCCCGGAAGCCCCTGGTGGTGGGCGGCCGACGCCTATGTCGAGGCCGCGCGGCTGAGTCTGGTCGACCGCCCCGACGGACGGCTTTTCCAGCGCGCCCATGACATCGTGCGCACGCAGATCGACGCGCTGCGCGCGGCTGCTGGGGCGGAGGAGCCGGAGGAGCGGGACGACCGGGACGCCTTGGACGGCCGGGTTGACCGGGACGGCCCGGGTGACTCGGACGGCCGGGACGGCCCGGATGCCTTGGACGGTCGGGGCGACCTGGGTGGTCCCGGTGACCCGGCCGGCCCGGGTGACCCGGAGGAGCTGGCCGAGACCCTCTTCGCCGCCGGGCTGCTGCACCTCAGCCCGTACTTCGGCGAGCTGCCCGGGACGGACTTCACCGGTGGGCTGAGCATCTGGGAGGAACGCCGCAGGCGGCACGAGTCCCTCCACCCCGGCGACCCCGCACACGCCGGGGTCCCGGACATGCCGCCGCCCTCGGACGCGGCCGTGGCCGCCGTCGGGTATCTCCGCCAGGCCGCGGGCCTGGCGTCGGGGCACCTGCTGGGACGGGTGCTCAAGGCCCTGGCCGAGGCGCTGTCCTTCCTGGCCGGGGTGCGGCACGAGTCGCACGACCGGGAGATCCTCTCTGCCACCCGGAAGGCGTTCGACGTCCTCGATCCGCGCCGCGACCCGCTGGCCCGGCTCTACATCCTGCGCGTCCTCTACCGGTGCGGCGAACTGGCCCTGCCCGGCGACCTCGCCGCCGTACTCCCCGTACCCCTCACCGTCATCAGGGAACGGCGAGGGCTCCATGAGGCGTCATGCGTCTTCGCCGAGGCGCTGACCCTGGCCCTGGAGGCCCGGCGCCTCGATCTCCAGGCCCGGCTGCTGGCGGCGGCCGACCGCGACCTGCCGTACCTCTCCATGGACTCCCACCACCGGCTGCGCTGGTCGAGCGAGGTGCACTGTCTCGCCGGCGACCGTCTGATCTGCGAACCGGGGCTGATGGCGGTGGGCCGGCTCGCCGGCCAGGTGCGCTCCTCCGCGGAGGCCGACGCGTGGCCCGCCGAGGAACGAGCGGCGACGCTCCTCCACCTCGCGGCGCACGCCGACCCTGAGCCGGAGGGCGACGTCGCCCGCGAACTCATCCACGAGGTACGGCAGTTGGCGCCCGCCCTCGTCCGGCGCCACGCCGACGCGGTCGGCTACCTCGATGCCGTACTGGCCCATGACATGGGAGTGCACGCCCAGGCACAGGGCCGGCCGGAGACCGCTGCGGCTCATTTCGCCTCCGCGGCCTTCGCCTTCGCCCTGTGCCGGCAGACCGATTTCGCTCTCGCGGCTCTCGACGCCGGGCTGGGGTGCGTGGAGGAAGCCGAAGGGCCGACGGCCGAACGGGCCGTCACCGCGCTGATCCCCGCGTCCGTGTTCCTGCGCCAGGCTCCGGACGAGACCGTGGACTGGAAGCTGTACGGCCTCTACCAGTCACTGGCCTTCCGGATGAGCGGCCCCACCGTCGATCTGTCGGTGATGGCGGGCATCCACCAGGCCGCCAAGGGCATGGACTTCACCATTGCGGCGGGGCACCCGGGCGCCCTGGAGTTCTCCGCGCGCCTGAACGCCATTCTCGCCCGTGCACGGCTCGCCGAGGCCGGACTGCCGGGGCCGCTGCCCGACTTCGAGCAGCCCGGCGGAGCCGAGACGGCCATGCTCTACTACCTGGGTTCGGGCGAGGCCGAACCGGACGGCGGTGCCGAGACCGAAGTACGCAACCTGCAGCGCGCCGCCGACCGCTGGGTCAGCGGGGAGCTGCGCCTGGCGCGGGGCGCGGGCCGGTTCCCGCTCCTGCGGCTCGACGAGATCCAGGAGCTCCTCCCTCCGGACACCGTGCTGCTCTCGCTTTTCCTGGGCCAGATCAGGCACGCGTCCTCCGCCAACCCCGTCATGGCCCTGCACGGCATGGCGGTGACACGCGAGGAACTGTTCCACCGCACCATGGCGTTCCCGGCACACGAGGGCTCACTCGTCAGGGTGTCCAAGGCCGGTCACACGTTGAACGTGTCGCCCGCCGCGATCCAGGTCGCGGGCGTGCGCCAGGAGATCGTCGCCGACCCCCTGCACCGCGACGTCTCGCGCGTGGCGGCCCGGATGCTCGCCGACGACTCCCGTTCGTACCTGGCCGGGTTCACCGAGTCCCTGCCCTCCTGGCTCACCCGGGGCAAGACCCACCTCTGCGTCTGGCCCCACGGCCCCCTGCACTACCTCCCCTTCCCCCTGCTGTCCGCCGACGGCCGGCCGCTGGCCGACGACTGGACCGTCACCCAGGTGCCCAGCCTCTCCTTCCTCAGCCGCCCCGCACTGCCCCCGTCCCCGCATCGCGGACTTGCCGCCTTCGCGTTCGACAGCGCAGGCACGCACACCCTGGAGGCCCACACCGCGCACATCGCGGCCTCGATGGGCGACACCGCTCCGGTACTGGGAAGCGACGCCACCCCACGCCGCTTCCTGGCGGCGCTGTCCGAGGCCCGCTACGTCCATGTGGCGGCCCACGGGTCGCACAACGAGTGGGCGCCCTGGCACCAGTGCCTGTTCCTGTCACCGGACACGGAACGGGGCGACGACGGCCGGGTCTTCGCCCACGACATCCTCGGCACCGACCTGCGCGGCGTCGAACTCGTCACGATGAGCGCGTGCGAGTCGGCGCTCGGCCGGTTCGACATCAACGACAACCTGCACGGTCTTCCCGCCGCCTTCCTCCAGGCAGGAGCCGCCGCCATCGTCGGCTGCCTCTGGCCGGTGACCCCTGACGTGGCCACCGCCTTCTTCGGCACCCTGTACGAACGGCTCGCCCTCTCCGAGGACCGGCGTACCGCGTTCCGCACAGCCCAGTCCACGACCCGCGCCCGCCATCCCGCCTACCGGGACTGGGGTGCGTTCTGCTTCATCGGGGACTGGCGTACCGCTACCGACCACCCCTACGGAGTCACTGAATGATCCACCCCGACCGGCTGACCGAGCCGGAGGCGGCAGCCTCCTACGACCTGAAGCTCGTGCCGGCTCTCCTCCTCCGGGCACCCGACCCCCAGCCCCCGCTGACGGGGAGGATCTCGCTGGGCGCCCCGGTCGTGCGCCCGCTGAGCGCAGTGCAGGCCGCCGAAGGCGACGAGGACTGGGGCGACTTCCTGGAGTCGCAGTCCGCCCGGTACGACTACCTGCTTCTCAGCCTCGTCTGTTCGTTCCGCCCTTCGCCCGGAGGGCCTCCGTTCACGGACGCGGGCATCGGCGTCCGGCTGGAGGCCCCGGGGCAGCCGGCCGACCGGCAGCCCATCGCGTGGTCCATCTCGCCGAAGAGACGGACCGCCCCCGTCGCGCCCTCCGGCTCGCTGACGCTGACCGCCAACCTCATGCTCGTCGACGCGGGCGTGGAGTACACACCGCACCGGGCCGGACGCGAGAAGCTGTTCGTGGTCGGGATGGGGGAGCGCGACAGCGACCCCGAGTGGAGGTTCACCGCCACCCCTGAGACGCCGCTGGTCGGCGACGAATCACTCGCCCTGATCATCCGCACCCCGGCAGGTGCGCCGGCGCAGGCCCACATCGCGGTGGCCGCGACCGTCAGAGAGCGCCGCCTCGGCCTGATCCCGTACCGGGCCGAGCTTCCCCCCGCCCTGCGGGCCGTCGACCTTCGCTGAAGCCGGTCCGCGTCCGTCCCGTGGAGCCGCGCGGGCCGACCGGGCAGCCCGCGCGGCCGCTCCGGGAACACCCGGAGCGGCCGACCGCGTGCGGGCCATGACCTGGAGGCCCGATGACATCAGGCCCGGTGACATCAGGCTCGGCGACACCAGGGCCGGTGACGTCAGGCCCGGTGACATCAGGCCCCGCCGACGCCAGGCCGGGACACATCAGGCCCGGCGCAGGACCGTGGCCTCCGCGCCCCAGCCGAGGGCGATGGTCCGCTCGACGTCCCAGCCCGACCGCGTCGCGAGGGCGGCGAGGGCGGCGGAGTCACGCAGCGGGCTGCCGGTCGCCGCGTACGCGTGCAGGGCCGCCTCGGCCGCGTGCGGGCTCAGGCCGTCGGGGCGGGAGGCCTCGATGAGGACCGCCGTACGGGTCCAGCCGGCGAGCCGGGTCAGGAGCTGTACGGCCTCCTCATCGGTGCGGTGGGCCAGGGCCTTCGCGGCGACGGCGACATCGGCCGGTCCGGCCGTCCAGTCGACACGTTCCGGCGCCGGAACGTGCCCGCGCAGGACCGTGGCCGGGGTGGCGTCCTCCGCGACCCGCAGTTCAGGCCGCCGTCCGGCGTCGTCGAGAGCGGCCACCACCGAGGCGCTGCCCGGCCCGGTCAGCAGGCAGCTCCCGACGCGCTCCCAGAGGGGGTCGGCCGTCAACCCGTCCAGCAGGAAGACCAACTGCTCGCACTCCTCGACCAGTTCGCCGTAGCGCTCGGCGTCCTGGGCCACCGCTTCGTGCAGGGTCGCACCCGAGGCGAGCCGCCAGGGGGACGTACCGTCGCGGAGCGCGGGAGCGAGGTGGGTGAGGGCGAGCAGCAGCTCGGCCTCGTGGCCGGTGTACTCCTCGCGCTCGTGGTCGTCCAAAAGCTCCTCGCCCGCCGGGCCCAGCCGCAGCCCGCCCCCGTCGTCGGCGGCGACGACCACGCCGTACGCGGCGAGCAGCGGAAGCAGTACGTCGATCCGCGGCCCGGCCACGCCCAGGCGGGCCGCGAGCGCGTCGACCGGAAGCCCCGGCGCGTCGGCCACCGCGTCGACGAGGCCGAGCTGCAACGCGGTCCGTGCGACCAGCCACGGCAGCGGCGACGGGACCGGGCCGGCGGCAGGGGCCTGCGCGGTGGCGCCGGCGTCGGACGTACCCTCTGCCTCCGGCGCCGCGACCTCCTCGCGGTGCCAGTAACCCGTGATGTTCAGCCGGTCCTTCGGGAGCTTCCGTTCGCGCTGGAGGTACCGGCGTACCGGGAGCAGCGCCCGGCTCTCCGCCGCCGCCCAGACGTACCCCTCGCCCGCCGGGACCGGCAGCGCGCGGACGGCGGCGTCCAGTGCCTCGGCGTCGCCCGGCTCCGCGACCACCCACGTGACGGTGTCGCCGTCGCGCAGGGCCAGTTCCTGGCGCGCCGATCCGTCCGAGACGGTCACCAGGACGTGCGCCCTCGCGTCGAGCGGACGCTCGTCGAGGAAGCGGCCGATCGCGGGCAGGGCCGTCTCGTCGCCGATGAGCTGGATCCAGTCCAGCCCCTCCGGCAGCCGGAGCGACGACTTGGGCCCGACGAACCACAGCTCGTCGCCCTCCCGGGCCGAGGCGGACCAGGCCTCCGCGGGCCCGTCGCCGTGCACCACGAAGTCGAGGTGGAGCTCGCCCTCCTGGAGGTCCACCCGCCGGGGTGTGTAGTCGCGGGTCAGCCGGTATTCGGCCGGTGTCCACTCGATGCCGTGCGGCAACTGGGCGGGGAGCGCCGCGTGGACGTCCCCGTCCGCGGCCAGGATCAGCTTGATGTGGTCGTCGAACCCGGGGGCGGCGAAGGCGGGACGGTCGATTCCCTCGCGGGTGAACGCGGCGAGGTCCGCACCGCCGAGGACGACTCGCCGCATCCTGGGCGTCACCTCGTGGACGCGGCGCACGGTGACCCGGCGCAGGACGAGAGGGTGCGTGGTGTACGCGCGCTGGGCGGCCATCAGGAGAACTTCTTCTCGATGATGTCGAGCAGGGCCATCGACTCGTCGTAGTCGCCGCGCAGCACCCAGTGCGGCAGGTCGTAGGCGTGGTTGGTCTTGAAGGCGGGCAGCGCCCCGTAGACGGGGTTCTTCTTCAGGGTGGCGACGTCGGTCGTGTCGGCGTTGAAGCCCATGACGAACACGGACGGCTGGGTGATGGTCTGGCCGACCTTCTCGGTCGACAGCTCGAACATGTCGCCGCCCTGCCCGTACACCTTGAAGCCGCCGTCGGCGAAGACCGGCGCCGGTTCGATGCCGACCTTCTTCAGTTCGGTGGGCAGGCCCACGCTCTCCACCAGGCCGTAGGCGGTGCCGTCGCCGGTGAGGGAGAGGAAGGAGACGGGGCCGGGCGGCGGGGTGATCGCCTCCTTCACCTCGGCGATCCGCTTGTCGTAGGAGGCCAGGTGCTCCTTGTAGACGCCGGGCTTGCCGAACACGTCGTCGGCGAGGAAGGAGAACTGGCTCCGCCAGTCGCCGAGCTCCTTGCCGACGAGCACGGTGGGGGCGATGTCGGAGAGCTCGTCGTACACCTTCTCCGCCTGGAACAGCGGGAAGCCGATGCCGCCACCGACGATGAGGTCGGGGTCGAGGGCGAGGATCGCCTCCAGGTCGAAGCCGTCGACACTCCACGGCAGGAACGTCGTGCCGGCCTCCTTGGCCTCCTTCTCCCAGTACGGGGAGAAGGCGCCCTTGCCGTCGGCGTCCTCGGGGATCGTGGCGCGCACCGGTACGTCGAGATCGTAGAGATACCCGGCGAGGGCGTGGTTCAGCACGACCACCCGCTTGGGGGAGGTCGGCACCTTCACCGCCCCGTAGTCGGTCGTCACGGTACGGGTCTTCGCGACGGGCGCCTTGTCCCCGTCGTCCGAGGAGCCGGAGGAGTCGGAGGAGGAGCAGCCGGTAAGGGCCAGCGCGGCGACGAGCGCGCAGGCGAGAAGGCGGGCAGGAGCAGACATGGGACCTCATGTGACTGGGCAGGCTCGAAGGTTCGAGCCGTTGGTAAGGTGAGGCTAACCTCGCTGGTTCCGCCGCGTCGATCCGAGTACGACATCACCGGTGACGGACACGACGCATCACCTACAACGGGAGGCAGGCTTGCCGGTGACATCTCTGGGCACCGTGGTCGCCGAGAACGCCATCCGCTTTCTCGGGCACGACACACACCAGCACGACGATCCGCACCTCATCTACGTGGTCACCGGCCACGCCCGCCTGTCCGCCGACGGCGAGGAGTGGCGGCTCGGACGGCACGAGGCCCTCTGGCTCGCTCCCGGCGTGCCGCACGCCCTGCGGATCGAGCCGGGCGGCATGGCGCTCGGCCCCCTCCTCGACCCCGCTGACCTGCCACGATGCCGTGTGCGGCCGCTCGGGGTGGTCCCCGCGATCGTCGAGGTCATGACCACCACACTCGGCGCGGCGCCGAGCACGGCGGAGCAGGTCGAGCCGTTCCGCCAGGCTCTGGGAGGTGTGCTGAGAGGCATCTCCCGGCAGCACTTCCCCGTGGTGCTGCCCGCCCATCCCGCGGTGCGCGCACTCGCCCGCGAGGCCCTGCGCACCCCCTCGGTGACGCTGGAACGGCTGGCCGCGCAGCACCGGATGAGCCCGCGCCAGGTGCAGCGCGTCTTCCTCGACGAGACCGGACTGCCCTTCACACGGTGGCGCAACCGGGCCAGGATGAACGCCGCCGTCGAACACCTCCGCGGCGGGGGTGAGCTGACGGCGGCGGCCAGGGCGGCCGGGTACGCGACCCGGGCGGGGCTGCTGCGCGCGCTGAGCCGCGAGTCCGGGGTGCCCGTGAGCGCACTCACGACGGACGCGGTGGCGGCGCTCGGCGGCCACTGAACCGGGAGCCAGGCGGTCCAGCAGTCCAGGCAGTCCCAGCAGTCCAGACAGTCCCAGCCGTCCCAGTAGTTCAAGCAGTCCCAGTAGTTCAAGCAGTTCACGTACTTCGATCACGCACGGCACTTCGGGCTGCCCGGGTGGCTGGTTGTTCAGGGAGGTCCGATGGCACAGGCGCTCGCGACGAGGGCCGAGCCACCACCGATCGCGTCGTCGCGCTCGTCGCGCCGCAGGACGCGCCGGCTCATCGGCCTGGGCGTCGCCGTCGGCACGCTCCTGGTGACGATGGTGCTCAGCGTCGCGATCGGCTCGGCGATGCTCCCGCTCGACGTGGTGTGGCAGGCGCTGACCGCTCCCGACGGCTCCGCCTCGCACGCCACGATCAGCGGCGCCCGCGTGGACCGCACGCTGCTCGGCGTCGTCGTCGGTGTCTCCCTGGGCGTGGCGGGAGCGCTCATCCAGGCGCTCACCCGTAATCCGCTCGCCGACCCCGGCGTCCTCGGCGTCAACGCCGGCGCGGGGTTCGCCGTCACCCTGGGCGTGGCCGTCTTCGGTGTCACGCGCATCGACCAGTACCTGCCCTTCGCCTTCGTCGGCGCCATCGCCGGCTCGGCGGTGGTCTACCTCGCCGCGAGCGGCGGCCGGGGCGGGCCCTCGCCGCTGCGGCTCACCCTCGTCGGGGTCGCCTTCACGGCGGTGCTGTCCGGCATCTCCCAGACCCTCGCCCTGATCGACACGGAGACCTTCGACCGTATGAGGTTCTGGGGAGCGGGCACCGTCACCGACCGCCCGACCGGCACCGTCGGTGACATCGCGCCCTTCGTCCTGGCCGGCCTGCTGGCCGCCGCCTGCTGTGCGCGCCCGCTCAACGCGATCGCGCTCGGCGACGACGCGGGGCGGGCCCTGGGGCTGCGGGTCGGCGCGACCCGGTGCGGGGTGGTGATCGCGGTGACCCTGCTGTGCGGTACGGCGACGGCCGCGGCGGGCCCGCTGATGTTCGTCGGCCTCATGGTGCCGCACGCCGTACGGTGGCTCACCGGGCCCGACTGGCGCTGGATCATCGCCTACTCCGCCGTCCTGGCTCCGGCGATCGTGCTGGTCGCCGACGTCCTGGGCCGACTGATCGTGATCCCCACCGAGCTGCCGGTCGGCGTCATGATGCCGCTCATCGGCGCGCCCGTACTGATCCTGCTGGTACGCGGAAGCCGGGTGAAGACGCTGTGAACGGGATGCTCGTCCTCAGGGCGGGGCCCCTGAGCCTGAGAGCGGCGCGCCGCTCGGTCCTGGTGTGCGGGCTGCTGGGGGTCGCGCTGGTGGCGCTCGCCCTGTGGGCGTTCACCCTCGGCAGCTACCCGCTGAACCTCGGCGACCTGACCGACGTCATGACGGGCACGGCCCGCGACAGCGTCCGCACCGTCGTCCTGGAGTGGCGGGCCCCGCGCATCGTCGCCGCCGTACTGTTCGGGGCCTCCCTCGCCGTGGGCGGCGCGATCTTCCAGTCCCTGACCCGCAACCCGCTCGGCAGCCCCGACGTCATCGGCTTCACCACCGGCTCCTACACCGGCGTCGTCCTCATGCTGCTCGCGGGCGCGAGCAGCTACTCGGCGCTCGCGGCGGGCGCGCTCGCCGGCGGGCTCGTCACCGCCCTCGTCGTGTACCTGCTGGCCTTCCGGCGGGGCGTGCGGGGCTTCAGGCTCATCATCGTGGGCATCGCGGTCGGCGCGCTGCTGTCCTCGGTCAACACGTGGTTCTCGGTGAAGGCCGACGTGGACACCGCCCTGAGGGCCGCGGTGTGGGGCGCCGGCTCACTGAGCGCCATCGGCTGGCCCGCCATCCTGATGGCCTCCGTCCTGATGGCGGCGGTCGCCCTGGCGGCCCCGATGGCGCAACGCCGACTGCGCTGGCTCGAACTGGGCGACGACACGGCGTCGATGATGGGAGTACCCGTCGAGCGCACGAAGCTGCTGCTGGTCGTTCTCGGAGTGGCCGCGACCGCCGCGGTGACCGCGGCG
>NZ_JBEYKR010000094.1:0-28112 GCF_040703535.1 Streptomyces sp. NPDC007346 | reverse complement strand
CGGCAGCCGTGGCCTATGAAGTGCAGAACACCACCGTGCTGCCGATCACCGATGTGCCGATGATTCCGGTCAAGGGCCTGATTGCCCAGCTGTCGCCGAGCTGCCGGCCGAGCAGGAGGCGCAGCCGCGTATGTGCCGGGCTATGCGCTTGCGCCACAGGGGCGTGGGCGCCCCGTCCCACTCCTCCACCAGCGCGTACAGGGAGGGGCAGCGGGGTTCGGCGGCCAGGGCCCGGACGACCGCGCGCCCGATGTCGAGCTGGTTCTTCACCCGCTGTACGCGTACGGCGGCGTGCTGCGGGGAGAGGCCCAGGGCCTCCGCCAACTCGGCACGGGAGAGTTCGCCGGTGGTTTCCAGCCACCACAGGGAGAGCACATCGCGTTCCGCGTCGTCCAGCCAGCGGGTCGCCTCGGCGGTCTCGCGCCGCTGGCCGGAGAGTTCCAGGCGCAGGATCGTCAGGTCGACGAAGTCGGCCGCCGGGTCGGCCGGCTCGTCGGTCTCCTCCAGTGCGGCGGGGCGGTGGCCCAGGAGCGACCAGCGGGTGCGGACCTGGTTCATGGCGATGGCCACCAGCCAGGACCGGAACCGGGTGGGGTCGCGCAGCGAGGAGAGGCCGGACAGCGCCCGGAGCATGGTCTCCTGCACCACGTCGTCCACGTCCGGGTGGCCGTTGAGGGCGCGGCCCACGACGTTGTAGACGAGCGGCAGGTAGAGGGCGGCGAGCCGCTCCCCGGCGGCCTGGTCCCCGTCCCTGGCCGCGACGACCAGAGCGGTGACGTCCACGCCGTTCACGCTGTTCACCACGTGCTCACTTCCTCGGGCCGTGTGGAGGACGCCGGGCAGCGCGCCCCGGAGTGTGGGACAGGTCACTCCTGGGGGATTTGTTATCCGGTCCCTTTCCGGTGGTCAACCAGTATGGAGGGACCTTACGGGTGCCCTGCGGCGGGAGTACCGGGATGCGGGAGGGACATGTCGAGCAGAACGGAAGCATGCGTCGGGCTGCCTGAGGCCGGTGGCGCCCGGAGCGCCCACACGCTGGGCACGGCGCCGGAGACGGACGACGGCCGGCCACCGGAGGCCGCCCAGGAAGCCGAGGCCCCTGAACAGCCTCCGGGCGCTGACGCCTTCCCGGCGGCCCTGCGGGAGGCGCTGGGCCGCCGGGGCCTCTCGCTGGAGCGGGTGAGCCAACGGCTCAGGGCGCGCGGCATCGGGGTCAGCCAGGCCACGTTGAGCAGTTGGCAGCGCGGCCGCAGCCAGCCGGAGCGGGCCAGATCGCTGCGGGCCGTGGAGGTGCTGGAGGAGATCCTGGACCTGCGGGCCGGGGCCCTGCGCTCGCTGCTCGGCCCGCGCCGCCCGCGTGGCCGGATCGCGCCGACGCGCGGCGAGAGCGCGGCCCTCCAGGTGCTGGGCAAGGACTCGGTGGTGGAGAAGGCGCTCGGCGAGCGGTTCCGCCACTTCAACCAGGAGTCCGGCTCGCTGCTGATCCACGACGTGGTGACGCTGGGCGAGAGCGGGGCGCTGAGCAACATCACCACGACCAATGTGCTGCGGGCCAGCCGGGCCGGAGCCGACCGCGCGCTGTTCGTGCTCAGCTTCGACGACGAACAGGCGGAGCCGCTCGACATCCGCGTCACCTGCGGACGGCTCGGCGAAGCCACGTACCTCAAGGGGCTGAAGTCCCTCGTACTGGAAATCCACTTCGGCCGCGAACTCGCCAAACTGGAGACGACGGTGGTGAGTTACTCGGTCGACGTGAGCCCGTCCCGGGAACCGGCCACCCACTACGAACGCTGGTCGAGGGCGAATCTGCACGAATATCTTCAGCAGGTCTTCTTCCATCCGAACGCGCTCCCATCGGGCTGCCGACGGTACTTCCGGGACCAGGTGGGCGCCCCGCCCCGCTCGCAGCGACGCATTTCGATGAACGATTCCCACAGCACCCATGTGCTCGCCTCCCGGTGCAAACCCGGAGTGCACGGAGTGGCGTGGGAGTTCGGGGACTGAAGGCAGTAAGTGGACTGACGCCGAAGGGCCTTGAAGATGTGAGGGAACTGAGGGCGAAGGGGACGCGAAGACGAAAGAGGGCTGAAGGCGGAAGAGGGCTGAAGGCGGAAGAGGGCTGAAGGCGAAGGAGCCTTCGAGGCGGAATGGGAACAACGGGCCATGGAAACGGGAGACCGCCCAGGGTCAGTGGACGGTCTCCCGCGTATGCGGCACCTTCACCCGGTCGGGGCTACTTGGTGTTGAGCGTCAGCCCGTAGTACGCGAGGGCGTCGTCGAGCGGCTGGAAGTACGAGGAGCCGGGCGAGTTCACCTGGCCGTTGCACTGCTGGCCGATCGGGCCGCCGGAGGTCATCCCCTGGGCCTGGTCGCCGGAGACGTAGGCGCCTCCGCTGTCGCCGCCCTGGGTGCAGACGGAGGAGCTGGCCAGCCCCGTCACGACGGTGTCCGGACCGCCGTTCTCGTCGGTGTAGGTGACGCTGACGTTGTACGAGCCGACCTTGCCGCAGGTCCAGCCGGTGGTCTGGCCGGACTTGCACAGGGCCGAGCCCTGCGGGGCCCGCTGGCTGCCCCGGACGGCGACGGTGCCCGCCTTGCCGTACGTGGTGATGTCCAGGCCGATGGAGTGGCCGGGGTCCACGGCGGCTATGCCCATGTCCACGCTGCGGGTGCCGAGCGCGAACCGGGTGTGGGTGGCCTTGGCGAACCGGGTGCCGTTGTAGGCGAGTTCGGGCAGGCCGTCCACGCAGTGGCCGGCCGTGACCAGCACCTGCTTGCCGGAGCGGTCCTTCGCCCCGTACCCGACGGAGCAGAGGTAGCCGTTGAAGGTCATGCGGCTGCCCGGGGGCACGACCGCCTGCGTCTCCAGCTTCTCCTGGCCCTGGACGATCCGTACCGCGTCACCGTTGCTCTTCGCGGCCTCGATGAACGTACGGGTGGCGGCGTCCGACGCCCCGTTCACCTCGACGGTCACGGTGTCGGATGCGAGGTCCACGGACCAGGCCGACACCCCGGCCGGGGCGCTCTTGAGCGCCTTGGCGTCGAGCTGGGCCTTGATCCGGTTCAGCTCACCCTCGCCATGCTCCGGGACCCGTGCTGCGAGCCCCGCCGCCTTGACCGCCTTCGCCGCCTCCGCATCGGCGGCGTTGACGACAAGCTTCCCGTCACCGGCGAAGAAGGCCCCGAGGGTGGCGACCTTCCCGGTCCGCAGCTTCGCGAACCGCTCCTGCTGCTGCGCTTCCCTGTCGAGCCGTTCGACGGCGTCCTGCTCGCTCACGCCCAGGGTGGTGGCGAGAGCCTGGACCATCGCCGGCTCGTACCGCGGCGGCGCGGATTCCGTCGTACCGGCATAAGCACCTGTCACGACTCCGGCCGACAGGAGGGCACCGACGGATGCCGCCACGATGTATCTGCGCGCGTTTTTCTTTCCGTGCTTCACGCGTTTCCTTCCGCTACACGGGCGAGCGTCCAGACAATGGGGGGGTGGCCACACCGCGCTTGGGGGTGCGCGGTGTGTTCCGTGGACACTGCCCGGCGGCGATGACATGTTCCTGTCGCCGCGCCCCGAACTCTCGCGTAAGCACAACTGCCGCGACAAGAACCGGAGAAGGGGCTCTTTTCTACAGAACTGGCCGAGAACTGTAGAGAAACGCGACGGAAACACACGGCGGCCCGCGATAGCGGCGCGGATGGGCCACGCTGCCAGCACAGGTGATCCGCGTCGCCGGCACGGAAGGGCCGCGATACCGGCGTAAGAGTATGGGCTCCACACCGGATACCGGCCGCCTCGCGCTCAGAACGGGGGCTCGTCGGCGAACGGATCTCCCCCCGGCGGCCGGACGGTTCGGGAACGTGCCGCTGAAGCAGCTCCACGGACGGGACGCATACCCCGGAACGGCTCCGCTGGGAAGAACAGCTGTGGGACGCCATGCCCTGTTCAGCCATGCCCCGTTGCGAGCAGGCCCGAACGTGTCTGTCGGCGGCCGGATCACCCGCTCAACAGCGGCGGACGTCGAGCGCTTCTGCCTCGTTCCAGAGGACGGGCATGGCTCCGACCGGTTCGAACCGGATGTCCGGGTCGTTGCTGTGGAGCAGGCAGAGGAAGCGGCGCTGAAGCACCGCGGCTCGCCGCCGTCGGCGCCGGAAGAGGGCGACGAAGGTGTTGTTCATGTACTCGATGCCGGGAAAGCGGATCGAGGCAGCGCCGGACGCTGAGTTCTGAGCGGATTCACTCCGGTACGCATCCAGGAGGCGGAAGAACTCCTCGACCGGCGTCAAGCCTTCGGGGGTGTTGCGTTCGATCTCGGCTGCCCAGGTGAGAGAGCTGGTGATGCCGCGTTGCTCTTGAAGCCAGCGGTTGAAGTCGTCCTCGGGCCAGAAGGCGAAGGGGTCCCCGATGCCGTGCACACCGAGCGCTGCCCGGTAGCCGGTGAGCAAGGACGGCAAGGGCAGGAGCGATCCGCTGGAAACCCACATGTCGGGTCGGAGCCGGATCCGATCCAGGAAGTCGTACATGTCCGTGCAGCCCTCCCAGTGCTGGGCGGTGAGGCCCGGGAGGTCTTCGGTCGGCATGTTCCGCTCCTACGGCGCGAACGAGCGCCAAGGGCGGCGGCCCAACTGCTGCCCGGCAGGCGCGCTGAAGACCTTCCACGGACTCGGCACGACGGGCGAGGACGCCAAGCGGCGCCGACCGGTGGCGTGGGATGTCCCGCCGGAGGCGGACACCCGCAGCGCATCCGCAAGCTCCCGGAACACGGTCCAGCCGAAGGCTGGCGGCACGAGGAGGATGGGCGCGCCACCGCTGCTCGGGGGTCCACGGCAACGGAGTGAACGGCTGCGTTGCTGCCCAGGGACCACCAGAGTCGCTGTCAGCGGTGCCGTGGATGATCAGGCGTATGACACACGGTTCCCGAGATGCTTTTCGCTCTCTCGCTCTGCGGCATCTGTCACCCGAGGACGCCCAGAAGTGGCTCGGTCTGCTTCGCCCTGGCATGCGTCTTGAGGTGGCGACCGGCTCCGACGGCGTGGTGGGCCGGCTCGGTGGCCTTCCAGCTCTGCCCTCCGCCTCGGCATGGCCGGTGTGGGAGGGGCACGGACCGCTCTCGTTCATCGCCTCGATCGACTGCGCACGCCTGTCGGCGGATGCGCTGGACATCGAACTTCCCGGCACGGGAGCACTGTTGTTCTTCTACTTCGACGGGCAGTTGGACGGTGGCGAGGCTCTCGTTCTGGCCGAGGACCGGGATAGCTGGGCGGGTGCCCGCGTACTTTATGTGGCAGCGGACGAGGAGGCGGCAGAGCGGGAGACGCCTGCCGGACTCAAGCCGTATCCGGTGGTGCCGCTGACCGCTCGGGCGGAGGTGACGGCGGCCGAACCCTGGCATCCGGCCGTCCGGGCCGCCTTCGCTCCGAGTGCCCCGCTGGGGAACCGGTACGACCACCCCGTCTGCTCTCAGGAGTTCCTCGACGCGCTGTGGGAGTTCGACGACGAGGCAGGGCATCAGATCGGCGGCCACGCTCACTCCGTACAGAACCCGGTCGAGATCGAGATCGCGGAGGCGGTCCTGGACGGCGAGGTCACCTGGGAGGGCCCCCGGCTGTCCCAGGAGGCGGGCAACTGGGTGCTGCTCGCCCAGTTCGGCAGCGAGGACGCCGCGGACATGATGTGGGGCGATGCCGGAGCCCTGTACTGGCTGATCCGCCCGGAAGACCTGGTCGAGCGGCGCTTCGAGCGGGCGATGTTCACCTGGCAGTGCAGCTGATGGCCTCCGCGCCTCCCGCCTGGGGAGTCCAGTACACGCTGAGCCTGCCGAGCGAGGACGCTGCCCGCGCCACTGCGGCCGAGTTGTCCGGAATGGCGCACCCGTCTGACGGCGGTGCGCATCCACGACCACTTCCGGTTCGTTGCGTCGAGCTTCTGGTACGGCCAACCGTCGATGGACCCGGAGCTGGAGGGGTGGTGGCAGGTCTTCTCGCTGGCCATCTACAGCGGGCACGCGTACACGGTCCTTGAGCCGTTCCTTCGGAGCGAACGGATGCGAGTGGCCGACGTGGCCCGCGCCCATGGCGGTTTCCAGCAGGGGGGCGGTGAGGGCCATGCTTCGACTCTCGAAGAGGTCTTCACCAGGGACAGCCTGGTCCATGAACGGGCAGGCGCCGAGGTCTCCGCTCCCCTGCCCCTGCCCCTGCCCCTGCCCCTGCCCCTGCCCCGAGATCCCACACGACCTCCAGCCGGTCCGCCGTGGCACTGCGGCGGAATCGGTGAACCCACAGCGGTCGCCCGAGCCGTGGTGGCCGTCGCAGAGCGCCTGTACGGCAGTGCGGAGGATGCACCGGGTGCGGTGGGGTGGCTACTCCTGCCCTGTCGTACGGAGGGCCCGGGAACGACGAAAATCCCGTCCGATCAATCAGATCGGACGGGATCTCGTGGACTCTTCCTGAGCTAACTCAAGAACAGTTGCGTTGTGGACCTGTGGGGATTTGAACCCCAGACCCCCTCGATGCGAACGAGGTGCGCTACCAGACTGCGCCACAGGCCCTTGCAACGAGTGAAACTCTAGCACCCTCACCGGGGTGCTTGGAAATCCGTTCCTCCGCTGGTCAGCGGTGCCGGGTTCCGCCGGTCTCACTCGTTGGCCGCGCGGGGCCGGTCCTCGTCGTCGTACTGGTCGAAGAGGGGCGTCCGGCCCCGGTCGCGGGTGCGGCGGGACTGGGTGGTGCGCCGGCGCGGCGCCGGGTCCGCTGCGGGGATGGTCGGGTGCGACGTGCCCGTCTGGGTGGGCTCGGCGGTGCTGGAGCGGGCCGCGCTCCAGGTCTCCGGGTCGCCGACCTCGACGCCGCCGGTGGCCCGGGGGGCGACGGGGGCGGTGACATAGGTGGGGAGCGGTACGGGGACGGGCTCCCAGCTGTCGCCCTGGACGCCGCCGCGTTCGCGCTGCTGGTCCACCCACTCCGCGTGGTCCGTCTGCTCGACGAGGGCGCGGCGGCCGGCCTCCTGCGGGGAGACCGTGGGGGTGGGTTCCGGCTCCGGGTGGTGGGCTTCGGAGTCGTCGTCCTGCTCGGCGGGGGCGGAGGTGGCGGGCTGGTGCCTGCGGGGGCGGTTCTCGCGCAGCCGCTGCGCCGCTGCCTCGGCCCGGCGGCGGTCCATGGTGAACGCGAACCTGCGCCGTTCCTGGGCGCGCAGATGCACGATGTACGTGCTCAGCAGCACGGCGGGGACGGCCGGCGCCCAGAGGAAGCCGAGTCCGCCGACCGCGGCCACGACCGCGCCGAGGGTGAAGGCCATGAAGAGGACGACCGTCGTCCGCCTGCGCCGAGCCAGGACCTGGGAGCGCTGGGCGCGCCGGGCCCGCTCGGCGTCAGCGGCTCCGGAGCGCGGGCGGCGCTGGTCGGGAGGCCCGGGGGGCAAGGGGCGCTCGCCGGGCCGGCGGTCGTGCGCCTGGCGGTCCGGTGGCTGATGCGCCGTTCGCCGGTCGTGCGCCTGGCGGTCGGAGGCCTGGGGCCCGGCGGCGCGCTCGGGAGCGTGCGCCGGATCGTGCATCCTGGCTTCCGTATGCGCCGGAGGCGCGGCAAAGGCCCGGACGTCCACGGAATCCATACGGTCCGTTTCGGCGTCCGGGTCCACGTCGGGCCCCGCCTCCTCGGCGGTGCGCTCCCGCAGCTCCCTGGCGTACCGGCGCTCCATCGCCGCCCGTCCGGACAGCAGCCGGATGGCGGTGCTGAAGCGTTCCGTCGGACGGGCTTCGTTGAGCTCGTCCTGCCTGCGGAGCCACATCGGCACCAAGTAGGCGGCCCAGGCCCCGACGATGACTGCGTAGATGAGGCCGCTGCTGCTCACGCTCACACCGTAGAGGGGTTTACGCGGAGGCATCGGCCAATTGGCCCGGTGTGTCGCACGATCCGGCCGCTATCACGGGCTTTTTTTGTGCTTGATCGGATCAGCAGTCACCGATAGTGCAACCCATTGCAGCCATCTGTCGATCAAATTCGAACACTTATTTTATTTCGCGGACGGCCCCGGCTGCTCGGGCCGCTGACCGGACCCTTCCGGGCTCGGCGGTGTCACCGGGCGCCTACGGCGCCACCGCCGGAGCATGCCCTCGGGCACCTCCTCGGCCGTGAGCGCGTAGATCAGATGGTCTCGCCAGGCCCCGTCGATGTGGAGATAGCGCGGGCGCACGCCCTCGGAGCGGAACCCGAGCTTCTCCACCACCCGGCGGCTCGGGCCGTTCTCCGGGCGGATGCAGACCTCGATGCGGTGCAGCCCCACCGAGCGGAAGCAGTGGTCGACGGCGAGCGCCACGGCCGTCGGCATCACCCCGCGCCCGGCGACGCCCTGGTCGACCCAGTAGCCGATGTGACCGGAGCACATCGAACCCCAGGTGATGCCCGCGACGGTGAGCTGGCCGACGAGCCGCCCCTCGTACTCGATGGCGAACGGCAGCATCCGCCCGGCGTGCGCCTCGGTGCGCAGATGGCGGACCATCTGCCGGTACGTGGGCCGCTGCGCCGCCGGGCCGCCGGGCGCGGGCGGCGGGACCGTGGCCTCCCAGGGGCGCAGCCAGTCGCGGTTGCGCCGGTTGACCTCACGCCATGCCCGCTGGTCGCGCATCTTTATCGGGCGCAGGACGATCTCGCCGTCGGTCAGCGTCACCGGCCAGGTCGCGATGTTCAGCTCGGGCTCCCCGGTCGGGGGTGGTCGCCGCCGCGGAGCTGGTCGACGGCGTGCACCAGGAGCCGACCGAGGACCGCGAGGCCGTCGCGGACCCCGCCGGTGGAGCCGGGCAGGTTGACGATCAGGGTGCCGGAGGCGACGCCCGCCAGGCCCCGGGAGAGCGCGGCGGTCGGGACCTTGGCGAGCCCTTCGGCCCGGATCGCCTCCGGGATGCCGGGGATCTCGTGGTCCAGGACGCGGCGGGTCGCCTCGGGGGTTGCGTCGGTGGGCGAGATGCCCGTACCGCCGGTGGTGACGATCACGTCGTACCCGGCGGCCACTCCGGCGCGCAGGGCCGCCTCGACCGGATCGCCGTCGGGGACGACCTGCGGCCCGTCGACCGTGAAGCCGAGGGCGGTGAGCCCTTCGGCGATCAGGGGGCCGCCCTTGTCCGCGTACACCCCGGCGGAGGCCCGGTTGGAGGCGGTGACGACGAGGGCTGCGTACGACGAGAGCAGCGCGGCGCCGACGGGTTCCGGCGGCTGCGCGGGCTGCTCGTGGCCGGGGGCTCCGGCCTCGGGCGGCGTCACGCGGCCGGTCCCTCCGGCGCGGTGCGCCGGTAGTCGCCGGACTTGCCGCCCGACTTCGCCTCGACCCGTACGTCGGTGATGACCGCGCTCTTGTCGACCGCCTTGACCATGTCGACCACGGTCAGGGCCGCCACCGAGACCGCGGTCAGGGCCTCCATCTCGACGCCCGTGCGGTCCGTCGTTCTCACCGTGGCCGTGATCTCCACCGCGTCGTCGGCCACGCCCAGGTCGACGTTGACGCCGGAGACGGCCAGGGGGTGGCAGAGGGGGATCAGGTCCGGGGTGCGCTTGGCCCCCATGATCCCGGCGATCCTCGCGGTGGCGAGGGCGTCGCCCTTGGGGACTCCCTCGCCCCGGAGCAGTTCGATGACGCGCGGCGAGACGAGGACCCGGCCGCTGGCTCGGGCGACGCGCGTGGTGACGTCCTTCTCGGACACGTCGACCATGCGGGCCGCACCCGCCTCGTCGATGTGCGTCAGCCTGTTCTGCGTACTCAACTCACTCCGCCTAGCGGTAGGGGCGCCGATCGGCCCGGGGCCCGGAGGGGGACCTCCGGAAGGCACGGCGGCAGATACCGTACCCCCACGGGGCGGCGGTCAGCGGAGCAGGATCACGTCCGTCTCCGTGCCGGGCTCGGCGGAGGTGACGTCCTCGGGCAGCACGATCAGGGCGTCGGCCTGGGCGAGAGCCGCGATCAGATGCGATCCGGAGCCGCCGACGGGGGTGACGGTGCCGGCCTCCTCGTCGTACGTGCCGCGCAGGAACTGGCGGCGGCCGGCCGGTGAGGTCAGCGCCTTGTCCACGGCCAGCACCGCCCTGGCGGTGGGGCGGTGGAGGTCCGTCAGGCCCATCAGGGCGCGGATGGCGGGGCGGACGAACAGCTCGAAGGAGACGTAGCTGGAGACCGGGTTGCCCGGCAGGGCCAGCAGGGGGGTGTGGTCGGGGCCGATCGAGCCGAAGCCCTGCGGCTTGCCCGGCTGCATGGCGAGCTTGCGGAAGTCGATCCCGCTGCCCGGCTCGTCCTCGTCGCCGACGGAGGAGAGCGCCTCCTTGACCACGTCGTACGCGCCGACGCTGACACCGCCCGTGGTGACGACGATGTCCGCGCGGATCAGCTGGTCCTCGATCGTGGCCCGCAAGGTCTCGGCGTCGTCGGTCACCGCGCCGACCCGGTAGGCGATGGCTCCGGCGTCGCGGGCGGCGGCCGTGAGCGCGAAGCTGTTGGAGTCGTAGATCTGGCCGCCTGTCAGCTCCTCGCCCGGCTGGACCAGTTCGCTGCCGGTGGAGAGGACGACGACGCGCGGGCGGGGCCGTACGACCACGGTCGAGCAGCCGATCGCCGCAAGCAGCCCGATCTGCGGCGGGCCGACGATCGACCCGGCGCGCAGGGCCAGATCGCCGGGCCTGACGTCGCTGCCGCGCTCGCGGACATGGGCGCCGGCCTCGACGGACCGGTGGACGCGGACCTCGCCGGTGGCGCCCTCCGGGGCGTCGGAGTGGGCGCGCATGGTGGCGGCCGGGCCCTCGCCCGTACCGCCGTCCGTCCACTCGACCGGGACCACTGCCTCCGCGCCCGCGGGCAGCGGGGCGCCCGTCATGATGCGGGCGGCCTGCCCCGGCCCCACGACCTGGTCGTCGGCGAGCCCGGCGCTGCCCGCGGCGACGTCGCCGATGACCGTGAGGACGGCGGGGAACTCCTCGCTCGCCCCCTCGACATCGGCGATCCGTACCGCGTAGCCGTCCATCGAGCTGTTGTCGAAGGGCGGCAGGGCCACCTCCACGACGACGTCCTCCACCAGGACACAGCCCTGCGCGTCGGGCAGCTGCAGCTCGATGGGTTCGAGCGGCCTCACCGTGGCGAGGATGTCGTCCAGGTGCTCGTCCACCGACCAGATCGTGCTGCTCACGGGTTACATCTCCTCGGTGACGTACTTACGGAGCCAGGTCCGGAACTCCGGTCCCAGGTCTTCACGTTCGCACGCCAGTCTGACAATGGCACGGAGATAGTCGCTCCGGTCACCGGTGTCGTAGCGGCGGCCCTTGAAGACGACGCCGTGCACGGGGCCGCCGATCTTCTCGTCCTCGGCGAGCAGCTGGAGGGCGTCGGTGAGCTGGATCTCGCCGCCGCGGCCCGGCTCGGTGTGCCGCAGTATGTCGAAGACGGCGGGGTCCAGGACGTACCGGCCGATGACGGCGAGGTTGCTGGGCGCGTCGGCCGGCTCGGGCTTCTCGACCAGGCCGGTGACCCGGACGACGTCGCTGTCCACCGTGGCGTCCGCGGCCGCGCAGCCGTACAGGTGGACCTGTGCCGGGTCGACCTCCATCAGCGCGACGACGCTGCCGCCCTCGCGCTCCTGGATCTCCACCATGCGGGCCAGCAGGGCGTCGCGCGGGTCGATCAGGTCGTCGCCCAGGAGCACCGCGAACGGCTGGTCGCCCACGTGCGGGGCCGCGCACAGCACGGCGTGGCCCAGGCCGCGCGGGTCGCCCTGGCGCACGTAGTGCATGGTGGCCAGGTCGCTGGACTCCTGGACCTTGGCGAGGCGTTCGGCGTCTCCCTTACGGGTGAGCGCGGACTCCAGTTCGTAGTTGCGGTCGAAGTGGTCCTCCAGGGGACGCTTGTTCCGGCCGGTGATCATCAGTACGTCGGAGAGGCCCGCGGCGACGGCTTCTTCGACGACATACTGGATGGCCGGCTTGTCGACGACAGGCAGCATCTCCTTGGGAGTGGCCTTCGTGGCGGGCAGGAAGCGAGTACCGAGACCTGCTGCCGGGATGACGGCCTTGCTGATCCTGGAGGGCGACTGAGTCATGCGCAGAACCTTAACGGGTGTACACACCCGGAAGGTGAGCCTCCGGTTAACTTTGCCCTTAAATATGCCCATACGAGAACCGTGCGAGTCTCTATTGAACACCGACAAGTCCGGAAAGAGGCCTGTGAAGATGCCCGCAAAACCCTCTCTTCGGCGCGAACTGCTCGCCGTCCGGGCCCTCTTGACCAAGGAGGACGTCAACGGGGCCGCCGCGGTTCTCGCGGCCGGAGCGCTGGCACTCCCCGAACTGGCTGACGCCCGAACGGTCGCCGCGTATGTCTCCGTGGGGCGCGAACCGGGCACGCGGGCCCTGCTGGACGCGCTGCGTGAACGGGGCGTACGGGTGCTGCTTCCGGTGCTCCTGGCCGACAACGACCTGGACTGGGCGGTGTACGGGGGCGCGGAGCACCTTCTGCCCGCCGGGCGCGGGCTCCTGGAGCCGGACGGCCCCCGGCTCGGCCCCGCCGCCGTCCTGGAGGCCGACGCGGTCCTGCTTCCCGGGCTGGCCGTGGACGGGGCCGGCATGCGGCTGGGGCGGGGCGGCGGCAGCTACGACCGGGTGCTGGCCCGGCTCTCGGCGGCCGGGGCGAACCCGGCGCTCATCGTGCTCCTGTACGAGAACGAGGTGGTCGCGCGGGTCCCGTCGGAACCGCACGACCACCCCGTGGACGCCGTGGTCACCCCGGCCGGGGCCCGGCGCTTCACCGCCTGACGACCGGCCGGTGACCGACCGAGGGCCCCTCTCCGGCCGAGGGCCCCTCTCCGGCCGGTGACCGACCAAGGCCTCTCCTCCGGCCGGTGACCGTTCAAGGAGTCTTCTCCGGGTCATGCCGGGCTCGCGGGGCCCGGCATGACCCGTACGAAAGGCCCTTAGGGCTTCAGCGTCAGCGTGTCGACGGTGGACGCGTCGACCGCGTCCGTACCGAAGGACCAGTCGAGCAGTTCACCGCCGGCCCACTTGTCGGTCTGGTCGGTGTAGTGCGCGTTGAACGCGTGCCCGGAGGCGCCGGTGAGGTTGATCCAGCGGGACTTGTCCCAGTCCCCCACGTTGACGACCATCCGCATCGACGGCACCCAGATGACCTCGTAGCCGCCCGCCGCGTTCCAGCCGGTGGCGTTGACCGCCGCCTCGCCGCCGCCGAGGTTCCAGGGGCCCCGGTTGAGCGCCCGCTGGAGCAGATCGGGCCCTTCGGTACCGAGGGTCTGGTTCTTCAGCATCAGCCGGTGCAGCCGGCCCCAGCTCCAGGTGGAGATGTTCTTGCCGAGCTTGGCGGTCAGCTCCCAGCGCGCGTCCTCCATCGCCTGGGCGAAGAGGTCGTCTCGGCTCTCCAGCGCGGCGTCGCGGCCCCTGGCGGGCGCCTTCCACCACTCGTTGTCCTGGTCCTTGACGATGTCGCGGACCACCTGGAACCAGCGGTCGCCGCCGTCGGGCTGCGCGGAGTCGCCGTCGCGCTGGCCGCACTCGCGCACGAGCTTCCTCTGCTGGTCGACCGGTCCGCTGTTCTTGGCCGGCGGCACGTTGATGCAGTCACCCTTGACCCGCAGCTCCTTGGGGAGCTTGTTGCCGAAGGCGAGCTTGAGGATGTTGCGCCAGACACCGTTGAAGTACGCGGCGGCGGCGGAGTCGGACTCCTGGGTGTAGTCCCAGCCCTCCAGCAGCTTCTGCGCCTCACGCACGCTCGGGTCGGAGATGTTGATCTTCAGCAGCTCGGGCACCAGCAGCGCGGCGATCTCGCTGGTGTTGTCCATCTGCATCTTCTGCATGTCGTCGGTCGAGACCTTCTCGCCGCCCTTGATCTTCTGGGCGATGAGGTCGTTGATCCGCTGGCTGCGGGTGCCGTAACCCCAGTCCTTGGTCAGCAGGTGCGGGTACTTGCTCTCGTCGATGACGGCCTGGTTGGCGGTGACGATGTAGCCGCGCTCCGGGTTGTACTCGTAGGGCAGCTCGTCGAACGGGATCGGCTCCTTCTCCCAGCCGTACGCCGGGTCCCAGCCGGGGCTCGGCAGCGTGCCGTCGCCCTTGAGGCGGACCGGGATCGTGCCCGGAGCCTGGTAGCCGATGTTGCCCTCGGTGTCGGCGTAGATGAGGTTCTGCGAGGGAACCTCGAAGTTCTTGGCGGCCGCACGGAAGGTGGTGAAGTCCTTGGCCCGGTTGATCGCGAAGACCGCGTCCATGGACTTGCCCGGTTGCAGGGCGGTCCACTTCAACGCGACCGCGTAACCGTCGGCACGGTCGGGAGCGGCGTTGGAGACGGGTGCCTTCTGGCCGACCCTGTCCAGTTCCTTGCTGCGGTCGGAGACCAGGGGCCCGTTGTTCGTCTCACGGACGGTGATCTTCCGGTCCTTGCCGCCCGCGACCTTGATGGTCTCCTCACGGGTGACGAACGGCTTCACCTTGTCGTCGTACAGGTAGCCGTCGCCGGAGACCTTCTCCAGGAAGAGGTCGGTGACGTCCGCGCCGAGGTTGGTGAGGCCCCAGGCGATGTCCTGGTTGTGGCCGATGATCACACCGGGCATGCCGGAGAAGGTGTAGCCCGCGGTGTCGTACTGGCACGTCTTGGAGAGCTCCCGGCAGTGCAGGCCCATCTGGTACCAGAGTGAGGGCAGCATCGGCGCCAGGTGCGGGTCGTTGGCGAGCAGCGCCTTGCCGGTCGTCGTGTGGGCGCCGCTGACGACCCAGGAGTTCGATCCGATGCCGTTGCCGTTCGGACCGAGCAGCGCGGGGATCTTGTCGAGGGTGTCGGAGAGCGCGGAGAGCTGGGTGTTCAGGCCCTCGGTCGCGTCCTGCTCACTCTGGGAACCGATCTCGTCCGACGGGTCGGCGTCCAGGTCGTACTTCCCGGTGGCCGGGGAGACGGCTCCTCGGTCGACGATCGGCTTGTGGGTGTCGTACGGGTAGTCCGGGTACAGGTCCTGGATCTGGTCGTTGTCGAGCCGGCTGGTCAGCAGCGAGCGGTCGATCTCGTCCTGCATGTTGCCGCGCAGGTCCCAGGCCATGGCCTTGAGCCAGGCGACCGAGTCGACCGGGGTCCACTCGCCGGGCTTGTAGTCGTTGGTCAGCCCCAGCGCCGCGTACTCGACCGAGATGTCCCGGCCTTCCTTGCCCTTCAGGTACGCGTTGACGCCCTCCGCGTACGACTGGAGGTTCTTCTTGGTGTCCTCGTCCAGGACCTTGTCGTACTCCTCCTGCGCGACCTTCCGCCAGCCGAGCGTGCGCAGGAAGGAGTCGGTCTCCACCTGGCCCGAGCCGAACATCTCGGAGAGCCTGCCCGCCGTCATGTGGCGCCGGACGTCCATCTCCCAGAAGCGGTCCTGGGCCTGTACGAAGCCCTGGGCGCGGAAGAGGTCGGCGTCGGAGTCCGCGTAGATCTGCGGGATGCCGTACGCGTCCCGTTTGACCTCGACGTCACCGGAGAGGCCTTCGAGGGTGATCGTCCCGGTGGTCTGCGGGTACGAGGCCCGCACCGTGGAGACGGACCAGTAGGCGCCGAACCCGACACCCGCGACGAGCGCCAGCACCAGGACGAGCAGAAGCAGGCGAGCGCGTCGCCCCTTCTTCTTGCCGGGCTTCTTCGCGTCGGAAGGTCCGGAAGAGTCGGTTGTATTGGCGGGCATCGCTGTCCTTCGAGGGGCAGGGTGGTCCTGGGAGTGCAGGAGCAACCATAGGCGCAGCCGGGAAGCCACTCGGACGCGGTACAGGGATGCGTCCATTTGCGTATCCCTCGTACGAACACGCGAAAGCCTTATAGGGAACGCGTAAGCCGTCAAGAAAGCGTTAAAGATTAGGTAAGGTAACGAAGTAACTGGCTGCCGGAGGACGATCCGGCAGGCGCACGCAGGGAAGGAACGGACCCTGACTGTCCACGCACTCAACGAACTCCTGCTCGTCTGCTCGCTCGTCCTGCTCGTCGCCGTGGCGGCGGTACGGATCTCCTCGCGCAGCGGGCTGCCCAGCCTCCTGCTGTACCTCGGCATCGGGATCGTCCTCGGGCAGGACGGCATCTTCGACGTCAAGTTCGACAACGCCGAGCTGACCCAAGTGATCGGCTACGCCGCCCTGGTCGTCATCCTGGCGGAGGGCGGACTCGGGGCGAAGTGGAAAGAGGTCCGCCCCGTCCTGCCCGCGGCCGCGGTGGTCTCCACCATCGGCGTCGGCATCAGCGTGGGTGTCACGGCCGCGGCCGCGCACTACCTCGTCGGCCTGGACTGGCGCCAGGCGCTGATCATCGGCGCCGTCGTCTCCTCGACCGATGCCGCGGCCGTCTTCTCCGTGCTGCGCAGAGTGCCGCTGCCGTCCCGGATCACCGGTGTACTGGAGGCCGAGTCCGGCTTCAACGACGCCCCCGTGGTCATCCTCGTCGTCGCGTTCTCCGCGGTCGGCCCGGTGGAGCACTGGTACATCCTGATCGGCGAGATCGCCCTGGAGCTGGCCATCGGCGCCGCCATCGGCATCACGGTGGGCTGGCTGGGGTCGCTCGGGCTGCGGCACGTCGCCCTGCCCGCCTCCGGCCTGTACCCGATCGCCGTGATGGCCATCGCCGTGATGGCGTACGCGGCGGGCGCCATGGCCCACGGCAGCGGATTCCTCGCGGTCTACCTGGCCGCCATGATCCTCGGCAACTCCAAGCTGCCGCACTGGCCCGCCACCCGCGGCTTCGCCGACGGCCTGGGCTGGCTGGCCCAGATCGGCATGTTCGTGCTGCTCGGCCTGCTGGTCACCCCGCACGACCTGGTAGACGACTTCTGGCCCGCCGTCGTGGTGGGTCTGGTGCTGACCATGGTGGCCCGGCCACTGTCGGTCTTCCTCAGCCTGGCGCCGTTCCGGCTGCCGGCGCGCGAGAAGGTCCTGATGTCGTGGGCCGGGCTGCGCGGGGCCGTGCCCATCATCCTGGCGACCATTCCCATGGTCTCCGGGGTGGAGGGCAGCACCCGGATCTTCAACATCGTCTTCGTCCTCGTCATCGTCTACACGCTGATCCAGGGACCGACGCTGCCCTGGGTCGCGGACAAGCTGAAGATCGCCGACGACAAGGCCGAGGCCGACGACCTGGGCGTCGAGTCCGCCCCGCTGGAGCGGCTGCGCGGTCACCTGTTGTCGGTCGACATCCCCGAGAGGTCCAAGATGCACGGCGTCGAGGTCGGCGAGCTCCGGCTCCCGGCCGGGGCCGCGGTCACCCTGGTGGTCCGCGAGGAGGAGAGCTTCGTGCCCTCCCCCACCACCGTCCTGCGGCGCGGTGACGAGCTGCTGGTGGTGGCGACCGACCCGGTGCGTGACCAGGCCGAGGCCCGGCTCCGGGCGGTCGGCGAGGGCGGCAAGCTGGCGGGCTGGCTGGGCACGGGCGGAGCGTCCGGTACGCCGGGCGATCCCGGTCCTCCAGGGCCCTCGCAGACCTCGGCGACGGACGGATCCGCCGTCCGCCAGGCGCTGAAGCCGGTCAGGTCCGTCAGGAAGCCCGGACCGACCGACGACGCCTCCCGTACGAACGCGCGTCGCTAGCAGCACCCGTACGAACGGGCCGTCACCGGCAGCCCCCGTACGAACGCGCGTCACCGGCGGCCCCGTACGAACGGAGCGTCCCCAGCAGCTTCACGTACGACGCCGCGTCACCAGCAGTACGCACACGCGTCACCCATAGGGCGCGGATCACAGGCCGGCCAGGAAGCTCTGTGCGCATTCACAGGTGCACAGAACTTCCTGCCTGTACGATAAAGGCACACTGATCGACCAACTCTGTCTGATGCAGAGCTGGCGCGACCGTATGGCGGTCGTGGTGCCTCTTCGCCCGGCGTTTCTTCGCCGATGGCAGCGAGTCGCCCGGCATCTACCGCAGTTCCGCGCGAAGAGGACAGCTCTCGGCCGCTTCCGTCCTGCCCGCCCCACAAAGGCGCCGGGAAGCAGCGCCACCAGGCGGCAGAAAGGCAAGGACCGTGGCGACCACGGTCACCGAGCGCCCCGGATACGGGCAGCTGCTCCGCACCCCCGGTGCGTGGACCTTCCTCCTTCCGGGCTTCGCCGCACGGCAGCCCTTCGCGATGCTGACCATCGGCATCGTGCTGCTCGTCCAGCACACCACCGGCTCCTACGGCAGCGCCGGCGCCGTCGCGGCCGTCGCCGGCGTCTCGATGGCGCTGGTGGCCCCGCAGGGCGGCAAACTCGCCGACCGGTTCGGCCAGCGGGCCGTCCTGCTGCCCGGCGTACTGCTGCACACCGCCTCCGTGGGCGCTCTGACGGCGCTCGCACTGGCCGGAGCGCCCCTGTGGGCGCTGTTCGCCGCCGCGGTGCCCACCGGCGCCTCGGTCCCGCAGGTCGGCCCGATGGTGCGCGCCCGCTGGGCGGCGATGCTGGGGGCCACCCAGGACCGGCCCGCCTCCCCGCTGATGTCCACCGCCGCCGCCTTCGAGTCGGTGACGGACGAGTTCACCTTCGTCCTCGGGCCGGTGATCGCGACCGCGCTGTGCACCGGCGTGCACCCGGCGGCCGGGCTGATCGCCGAGGCAGCCCTCACCCTGACCGGCGGCCTGCTCTTCGCCGCGCAGCGCGCCACCCAGCCCGCTCCCCGGCCCGCCGCCACGGCCGACCGGCCGCACGCCTCGGCGCTCTCCATACCGGGCGTCCGGGTGCTCGTCGTCGCCTTCCTGGGCATCGGCGCGGTCTTCGGCGGTATGCAGGTCTCGCTGACGGCGTTCTCCCAGGAGATCGGCCACCCCGGCGTGAACGGTCTGCTGTACGGGATCTTCGCGGCGGGCAACATGCTGGCCGGCATCGTCTGCGGTGCCATCGCCTGGAAGAGCAGCCCGCAGCGCCGCCTCGTCGTCGGCTATGTGGCCCTGACCCTCATGGCGTCCGGCCTCTGGGCCGTGCACTCCGTACCGCTGCTGGCCGGGCTCGGCCTGCTGGTGGGCCTCTGCATCGCCCCGGCGCTGATCAGCGGCTACACGCTGGTCGAGTCGCTGGTCCCCGCCACCGCCCGCACCGAGGCCTTCACCTGGCTCACGGGCGCCGTGGCGCTGGGCCAGGCGGCCGCCGTGACCGTGGCGGGCCAACTCGCCGACGCCCACGGTGCGAGCACCGGATTCCTGGTCCCGCTGGCCGGTACCGTACTGGCGCTGGCGACCCTGCTGGCCCTGCGCTCACGGCTGACGCCGAAGTCCGCGGGCCTCACCGTGGCACGTGGGATCGGTCACCGCGAGCCGGTCACGGTGGACTGATCCCGCGGAATACGTCAGTATGGAGCGTCGTTAGCACTCACTGAGTGAGAGTGCCAGGAGGAGCAAGTGCCGACCTATCAGTACCAGTGCACCGAGTGCGGCGAGGGCCTCGAGGCGGTGCAGAAGTTCACCGATGATGCCCTGACCGTATGCCCGAGCTGTGACGGACGCCTCAAGAAGGTGTTCTCTGCGGTCGGCATCGTCTTCAAGGGTTCCGGTTTCTACCGGAACGACAGCCGCGGCTCCTCGTCGAGCAGCACGCCGGCGCCGTCGACCGCGAAGTCGTCCGACTCCGGGTCGTCCTCGTCGACGGGTTCGGACGCGAAGTCCAGCGCTTCGTCGTCGGCCTCGTCCGCCCCCGCCTCGTCGTCGGCCTCCACGCCGGCCTCGTCGTCGAGCGGTACGTCGGCCGCCTGAGCCCGCGTACGCCCCACACGCTTCACCGGACCCCGCCGATCCACTCGGCGGGGTCCGCGCGTTTCCCGGCCGCAGCCCGTGGCACTCCCCCGGATACGGTGACCGCATGGTGAACGCACATACGGACACGAGCTCCGGCACAGACATCGCGGGTACGGCGCCGGGCGCGGAGATCGGGGTCATCGGCGGCTCGGGCTTCTACTCCTTCCTGGAGGACGTCACCGAGGTCTCCGTGGCCACCCCTTACGGGCAGCCCAGCGACTCGGTCTTCCTCGGCGAGATCGGCGGCCGCCGGGTGGCCTTCCTGCCCCGCCACGGCCGCGGTCACCATCTGCCGCCGCACCGCATCAACTACCGGGCCAACCTCTGGGCCCTGCGCTCCGTCGGAGTCCGCCAGGTGCTGGGCCCCTGCGCCGTCGGCGGGCTGCGCCCGGAGTTCGGGCCGGGCACCCTGCTCGTCCCGGACCAGCTGGTGGACCGCACCAAGAGCCGCGTGCAAACCTACTACGACGGTGAGCCCCGGGCCGACGGGACCGTACCCAACGTCGTACATCTGGGCTTCGCCGATCCGTACTGCCCCGAGGGCCGGAAGGCCGCGCTCGCCGCGGCGCGCGGACGCGACTGGGAGCCCGTGGACGGCGGCACCCTGGTGGTGGTCGAGGGGCCGCGCTTCTCCACCCGCGCCGAATCCCGCTGGCACGCGGCGATGGGCTGGTCGGTGGTCGGGATGACCGGGCATCCGGAGGCCGTGCTCGCCCGGGAGCTGGGGCTCTGCTACACGACGATGACCCTCGTGACCGACCTGGACGCGGGCGCCGAGGCCGGTGAGGGCGTCTCCCACGAGGAGGTGCTCCGCGTGTTCGCGGCCAACGTGGGCCGGCTCCGGTCGGTGCTGTTCGACGCGGTGACCGCTCTGCCGGCGCCGGGGGACCGCACCTGCACCTGCGCCCACGCCCTGGACGGGATCGAGACCGGGGTCGCGCTGCCGTAGGACCGCCTCGCGGCTGCCGGGACACTGGGTGGCCGCACCGGCTGCCGCGCACCGGCTGGCTGCCTTGCGGCTACCGGGGCATTGGGTGGCTTCCTTGCGGCTGCCGGGGTATTGGGTGGCTGCCTCGTGGCTGCCGGGGTATTGGGTGGCTGCCTCGTGGCTGCCTGAGCACCGGCCGGCTGCCTCGTGGCTGCCGGGACACCGGATCGGGTGACGGAGTTGTCCACAATCCTGGGGTTATCCACAGGCCCCGGCGGGATGCGCGCGAACCGTGGATCGTGAGGGGAGTTCGGCCGGGACCTCCGGCCGGGCTCCCCTCGCCCGATGGCAGGTGGCTCGTCCGATGACAGGTGGCGCCATGTCCCCGTCCCCCTTCTCCACGTCCCGCTTCTCCCCGTCCCGCTCCCCCGGGCCCGATTCCTCCGCCCGTTCCGCGCACCCCTCACATCCCGCATCCCCTGCGCCCGCCTCTCCCCCGAGCGCCGCCGGTCACGTGAAGCCGCCTCCCCCGCCCCCGGCGCCGCCTCCCGCCCCGAGCGGGGTGGGGCCGTTCGCACCGCTGCGGGTGCGGGGCGGCGGGGCGTACCGGCTGCGGCGGATGCTGCGCAGGCAGCGGCGCGCCATCGCGGCGGGGCTCACGCTGGTGGGTGCGGCTCTGGCCACCACAGGTCTGGGCGGCGCCGAGGGCGACACCGCCGTCGCGAATGCCTCCGTATCGGACGCGTCCGTCGCGGATACCTCTGCCTCGGACGCGCCGCCTGTCCCGGGCGCTGTGGCAGGGTCCGGCCGGCGGTCGGGGCGCCTCGTCTCCGCACCCGTGCGGATCGCGGACCCGGCGACGGTACGGCTGCTGCGCCCGGGAGACCGCGTCGATGTGATCGCGGTCGGCGATGCGGACGACGACGCCCGTCTGGTGGCGCGAGACGTGCGGGTGGCTCAGGTGCCGGGCGAGGCCGCCGACAGCGGTGACCACCTGAGCGGCGGTGCGGCGGTCGGCACGGGCACGGTGGCTCAGGGGACTCAGGGGGCTCTGGTTGTGCTGTCCGTGGAGCGGTCCACCGCCACCGCGCTGATCGGCGCGGGCGGTTCGGGACGGCTGGCGGTGGTGGTCTCCGATGCGAACTGACGCGCTCTCACGTCACCCGTGTGCAGCAGCCGATTGGACAGTGTCGCCTTCTCCCGCCTTAGGTGACGGAGCAGTCTGCTCCCGTCACCGCACATGCGAAAGAAGGCTCACCTGTGAGCGAGAAGAAGGTCAGCCTGCTGGAGGGTTTCAAGGCCTTCCTGACGCGCGGCAATGTGATCGACCTCGCGGTGGCTGTCGTCATCGGCGCCGCCTTCACGAACATCGTGAACGCCGTCGTCAAGGGCGTCATCAACCCCCTGGTCGGTGCGTTCGGTACGCAGGATCTGGACCACTACAGCTCCTGCCTCCGGGGCCCCTGCACCACGAACCCGGCCACCGGCGAGATGGACGGGATCGAGATCCTGTGGGGCTCGGTGCTCAGCGCCGCCCTCAGCTTCCTGATCACCGCCGCGGTCGTGTACTTCCTGATGGTGCTGCCGATGGCCAAGTACCTGGCCCGCCGGGCGGCGATGCAGGCCGCCAAGGAGGGCGTGCAGGAGACGCTGGAGGTGAGCGAGCTGGAGGTGCTCAAGGAGATCCGCGACGCCCTGGTCGCGCAGCGCGGTGGTGGCGCGGTCGGCGGCGGTGGAGCGGGAACCGGTGGTTTCGGTGGGCCGGACGAGGGGGGCGGCGCGCTGCCGGGCCGGGACGAGGGGCGGTAGCCCGCCGCTCGGCGGTTCAGATGTGGTGGGGCGGCTTCTCGTCGAGGAAGCGCGCGAGGTCGGCGGCGCCGGAGCTGCCGGAGGGCCGCTCGCCCCATCCCCGGTCCGTATCGTCCGCGGACTGCTGGTCCAGCGGATCGTCGAAGATCAGAACCGGCTTGGGCTTCGGTTCCTGCGGCGGCTGTGCCTGCGGCTGCTGCTGCTTCGCGTCTCGCGGACCGGGGGCGGGGGCGGCACTCATGCCTCCAGGGTACGGCGGCGGGCGGCGGGGTGCGGTCCGGCGCCGGACCGGGTGGCTTCCGCGAGGGGACGCGTCCGGGCTCGGGGCCGGACGGCCGTCAGCGGTCCTTCGGGTCGATCAGCCACAGGCCGAGCACGACGAGGAACGACAGGCAGAGGAAGCCGGCGCCCCACCAGGCCGTCCCGGTGTTGCCCTCCATCCACTCGTCGATCAGCACCGTCAGGCCCCAGAGCTGGCCGATGACCACGGTCAACGCCAGCGTGAGGCGGGCGGTCAGCTTCGAGGAGCGTTCGGGTTCCTGGTCGGTGCCCGCCCCGGGGCCGGGCCCGGTGTGGCGGACGCGCGGGTCTCCGTATCCGCTGGTGGGGCGGATCTGCGGATAGCGCTCGTGGACGGGCCGGTTCAGCGCGGGGTCGGCGCTGCCGGGGCGGTAGGTCGGATAGTGGCTGCCCGGGGGTGGCAGCGGCTGCTCGGGGTGCGGGGAGTCGGTCATGCCCGCCTGCCGGGGGTCTCGGCGGGGCCGAAGGCGGGGGACGTCCCGGCGCGGCTCGGGGTCGAGGGTGTGCCGGGGCCTCGAGTGGGGGTCGTGGCCCCCGCTGCCCGGGGTGGGGACTCGGCGCCGCCGCCGATGTCGGGGCAGCCGATACGGGCGGCGAGGTCGGGGCGTTCGCCACCGAGCTGCCGGCAGAGGCCTGCCTCGACGCTCTCGCCGGAGCGGGTGGTCCCGACGGCCCAGATGCTGCCGTCCGCCTCCTCGATGACCACGACCTTCGGCAGCCCGCGCGGGGGCGGCCCGGCGGTGACCTCGCCGGAGCGGGCGTCGAAGACCCCCTCGTGGCAGGGGCAGTACAGCTCGCCCTCCCGGCCCCGGTCCTTGCGCCAGAGCACGGCGCAGGCGAGGTGGGTGCAGACGGCGGAGTAGCCGACGAGGGTGCCGTCGTCGAGCCGGACGGCGACGGCCCGGTCCTCCTCGCCCGGGTAGCGGAAGGCGATCGACTCGCCGGGCGGGAGCCGCTGGGCGATGCGTTTGGCCTCGGGGGCCTTGCCCTCCTCGCCGTCGCCGTGGCGGTGCAGGATGCCCGCGGCCACGCCGATGCCGCCGAGGGCGAGGCCGCCGGAGACGGTGGTGACGATGCGGAGGTAGTCGCGCCGGGTGGTGAGGGAGTCGGCCGCGATCCGGTCCTGGAGCGCCTCGCGCGGGTCTCCCCCGGCCGGATGCTCGCCGCCCGGCTGCTGTTCGGTGACGCTCATCGGCGGACGTCCTTCCCGTTGATCTCGACGACGGGCAGGCCGCCGGGGACCGGCCACTGCACCTTCTCGGCGGGGACGACCATGGCCACGCCGGTGCGGACCTCGGTCTCGCCGAAGACGAAGGTGTCGGCGACCTGGACGCCGGGGCGCTCGGCCTGGAGCTCCTCGACGGTGCCGTAGAAAAGCGCTCCGGTCGGGCAGACGGTGGCGCACATGGGGGCGAGGCCGTAGGCGGTGCGGTCGTAGCAGAGGTTGCACTTCAGCTGGAGCTTGGCGCCGAGGTCGATCTTCGGCACGCCGAAGGGGCAGGCGTTGACGCAGTTGGCACAGCCGATGCAGCGGGTGGTGTCGGCCTGCTGCACCACCCCGTCGGCGGTCACCAGGATCGCGTCGGCGGGGCAGACCTCGGCACAGGGGGCGACCGGGTCCTCGCAGTGCATACAGACGGTGGGAAGGGAGGCGACGGAGTGGCCCTCGTCGGTGTAGTCGAGATGGATCATCGACTTGCCGCGGTGCGAGTCGCACTCGCGGCAGGCGGAGACACAGGCCTGGCAGCCGATGCAGCGCCCCGGGTCGATGAAGATCGTTCTGCCCATCATGGGGCCTCAGCTCCTCTCCGAGGTGCCACGGCCCTGGGGGGCCGTGGGAGGCAGCGGGTCGGTACGGGAGACCTGGGTCTCCGGGTAGGCGACATGGCCCGGGGCGACCGGGGGTGCGGGGACCTCGTCGATCCGCTCGGCGTGCTCGATGCGGCAGGCGCACACCTTGTACTCGGGGATCTTGGAGCGGGGGTCGAGCGCGTCGATGGTCAGGGCGTTGGCCGCGGTGGGGACGGGCCAGTGGTACGGCACGAAGACGGTGTCGGGGCGGATCGCCTCGGTGACCAGGGCGGGGAAGACCTCGCTGCCGCGCCGGGTGACGACGCGTACGGGTTCGCCGTTGCGGAAGCCGTGGGAGGGGTGGATCTCGGCCCAGGGGCGCGGGGTCTGTTCGACGAGGGCGCCGAGCCTGCGGGTCTGGTTGCCGGAGAGGAAGTGGGCCACGGTCCGGCCGGTGGTGAGGGACATGGGGTGCTCGTCGTCGTACGGGTCCATCGGCGGGTGCCACTCGACGGCCTGGAGGTGGATCTTGCCGTCGGGGTGATAGGTCCTCCCGTCCTCGAAGAGGCGCGGGGTGCCGGGGTGGTCGGTGGAGGGGCAGGGCCAGGCGATGCCGCCGGTCTCCTCCAGCCGTTCGTAGGTGATGCCGTAGTAGTCGTTGACGGTGCCGGCGGAGGCGATGCGCAGCTCGTCGAAGACGGCCCGGGAGTCGGCGAAGTCGAACTTGTCGCCGGCGCCGAGGCGGCGAGCGAGTTCGCACATGACCCAGGTGTCGGTGCGGACGCCGGGGGGCGGGTCCTGGGCCTTGTTGTGCTTGACCACACGGGCCTCGGCGTTGGCCATCACCCCTTCGTCCTCGGCCCAGGTGGTGACGGGGAAGACGACGTGCGCGTTGGCGGCGGTCTCGGAGAGGAAGAAGTCGAATTGAGCGTGGAACTCGGTGGCGTCGAACCCCTCCTTGACCACCCGGTAGTTGGGCAGCGAGACGAAGGGGTTGTTGCAGATGCCGATCAGGCCGCGGATCTCGCGGCGCTGCATCTGCCAGACCATTTCCATCATGGAGGTCCCGGCGGGCGGGAGTTCGGACTCCTCGATGCCCCAGATCTCGCAGATCTGACGGCGGTGCTCCTCGTTCATGATGGAGCGCCCGCCGGGCAGGAGGTCGGACTTCTGGCCGTGCTCGCGGCCCCCCTGCCCGTTGCCCTGGCCGGTGAGGGTGCCGTAGCCGGCGCCGGGCTTGCCGATGTGACCGGTGGCGGCGCAGAGGTTGATCACCGTGAGGCAGTTCTCGACGCCCTGCGAGTGGTGCTCGATACCCCGAGCGTGCCAGGCCATGGCCTTGGGGGCGCGGGCGAAGGTACGGGCGACCTGGACGATCTGCTCGGCGGGGACGCCGCAGATCGCGGCGGCGCGGGACGGCGGGTACTCGGCCGCCTTGGCCTTGACCTCCTCCCAGCCGGTGGTGTGGGCGGCGAGGTACTCCTCGTCGGTGAGCCCTTCCTCGATGACGACGTGCAGGACGGAGGTGAAGAAGGCCGAGTCGGTGCCGGGCTTGAGGGCGACGTGGATGTCGGCGGTGCGGGCGACGGCGGTCTCGCGCGGGTCGATGACGATGAGGCTCGCCCCGCGGTCCCGTGCTCCCCAGACGTACTGGGTCATCACGGGGAAGCACTCGCCGACGTTGGAGCCGGCGATGAGCAGGCAGTCGGTGAGGAGCATGTCGGAGAAGGGGTTGCCGGCCCGGTCGATGCCGAAGGCGAGCTTGTTGGCGCCCGCCGCACTGACCATGCAGAGGCGGCCGTTGTAGTCGACGTGCCGGGACTTGAGGGCGACCCGGGCGAACTTGCCCACCAGATACGTCTTCTCGGAGAAGAGGCTGGCGCCGCCGAGGAGCCCGAAGGCGTCGTTGCCGTAGGTCTGCTGGATGCGCCGGACCTCGGAGACGGTGAAGTCGAGCGCCTCCTCCCAAGAGACCTCCCGCAGCTCCTCGTCGCGGGAGCGGCGCATCAGCGGGGCGGTGAGCCGGTCGGGGTGGTTGACCTGCTGGTAGGCGTTGATGCCCTTGGGGCAGAGCCGCATCCGGTTGATGTCGTGGTTGCGGGGTTCGACGCCGAAGACCTTGCCGCCTCGGTCCACGCGCAGATACATCCCGCACTGGACACCGCAGAAGCAGCAGTGGGTGGGGACGAGGGTCTCGCCGTTCTGGTCGGCGTGCCACTGGTCGGCCGGGATGCCGCCCGCGTCCCGGAAGGCGCGGGTGCCGGGCGGTGCGAGGGAGGGGTCGAGCGGGATGAAGGTGCGGCGGTCGGCAGCAGCTCGCGGATCCGCGGTCACTTGAAGCCCTTCTTCACGTGGGAGAGGTAGGCGCTGCCGCGCAGCACCCGCTTGCAACGCGGGCAGAACTCGGCCCAGGCGTCGAAGTCGAGCCGGAGGTCACGCATGGTGCCGCGCAGGTTCTCGACGTAGGGGCCGGTGTCGATGGGTTCCTCGCAGCGGCGGCAGGCGAAGACCTTGTCGTCCTGGCGGCCGGTGTACTTGAACAGCTGCATGCCGACCGCGGCCGGGCGCTGGACGATGTGGAAGAACTTGCCGAACGGGATGTAGATGAGGGTGAAGACCACCGACGCCATGTGGATGATCGCCAGGAACTGGTAACCGCCACCGTGCAGGAAGATCGAGGAGAAGGTGAGCAGCAGCCCGGTCACGGAGATGACGATCAGCGCGATCAGAGGCACCAGGTCGTAGGCGAAGCGCTGGCCGGTCGAGGCTCCGCGGTCCTTCATCCGGCGCCAGAGGAAGTATGAGGCGCCGGGGATGACGAGGACGGCGGCGATGTCGAGGCCGTGGAACATCAGCCAGCCGAAGAGGGAGAGCGAGTCGAAGCCGAGGATCTTGACGCCCCAGATCCGCATCTCGTAGCCGGGCCCCGAACCACTGCCCGAGGTGAAGGTGAACCAGCCCCAGGTGAGCGGGAAGGTGATCAGGGCGGCGAGGACGCAGCCCCAGAAGATCAGCTGGTGGGCGGCCCAGCGGGCGTGTGACCGGGCGCCGAGGAACTTCTGGAAGCCGAGGTAGGTGGCGGTCATCTTCGGCAGGGCGGTGGGGGCCCGGCGGAAGTTCTCGATCGAGAAGAGACTGCGCCAGCCCTGTCTGAAGAGGCGTCGGGCGCCGGGGGCGGAGATCCAGACCGTGTAGCGGTAGGCGACGCCGAAGGCGAGGAAGACCGTGGCCACGGCGTACGGGAGGAGCGCCGAGTCGAAGTTGCGCAGCATCCGGCTGCCCAGCACGATCGCGAGGATCAGCAGGGCGGAGACCACCACTCCGGCCAGGGTCGCCCGGGTGGTGACCGATCGTGGGCCGGTGGCGGCGGGGGACGCGCCGGCGGAGTCGCCAGGGGACGCGCCCGTGAAGCCGCCAGGAGGAGGCGGCTCGGCTGCGGCGGGGGCTGCGGAGGCTTCTGACGGCTCGGTCACTCGGCCACCGTAGGACCGGTCAGGCCGATTGGACCTGTTTTGGGCGGTAAGGGGGTGAGCGGGTCGCCCGGACAGGCGCAGGGGGCG
>NZ_JBEYKR010000093.1:0-28417 GCF_040703535.1 Streptomyces sp. NPDC007346 | reverse complement strand
TGCCGATCATCGGTATCGACCGCAGCCTGGACCCGGCGCAGTTCTGCTCGTTGGTGAACTCCTCCACCACGGTGGCGCCCAGCTCGCGGACGATCAGCTCGTGGCCGGAGAGGGCGGAGTCGACGAGATCCGGATCGTCGGCCTCCGCGGTGTCGTCCTCGGGGGCCACGGAGCGCGGCGGCTCCGACGCGTACCCCCCGTGAGACGGCTCGG
Organism: Streptomyces sp. NPDC007346; assembly: GCF_040703535.1. NCBI lineage: Bacteria > Bacillati > Actinomycetota > Actinomycetes > Kitasatosporales > Streptomycetaceae > Streptomyces > Streptomyces sp. NPDC007346. The sequence continues at coordinate 28,204 of NZ_JBEYKR010000093.1, read as the reverse complement.
GGGCGGACGGAGCCGTTCCCCGCCCCTGCTGCTGCGGCGCCGGCGCGGAGAAGGACGAGGACTGATGGGACTGCGGGGACTGATGGGACTGCTGGGGCTGCTGCTGTGCGTGCGGCTGGGGGGCGTGCGCCGGGTTGCCCTCGTACGCCGTCGGGGTCGGGGCGGCGGCGGGTGAGGGCGTCGGCGCCGGCTGGTACTGCGGGGCCGGGGGGCGTCCGCCGCCGAGGGGTGGAGGCGGCGCACCGCCGCCCGAGGCGTCGACGACCGCTTCGACCCGCCACTGGGCGTTGAACCGCTCGGCGAGTGCCTGCTTCAGGACCTCCTCGCTGCCGCTGCTCGCGAAGTTGTCCCGGGCGCCCGCGTTGATGAAACCGATCTGGAGCGTGGTCCCGTCGAACCCGGTCACCTGGGCGTTCTGGCTGAGCAGGATCCAGGTGAAGCGGCGCCGGTTCTTCACCGCCTCCAGGATGTCGGGCCACATGCTCTGGACCTGGCCGGCGCCCTGGGCCATGCCCTGGCCGCCCGCTGCCGGGGCGGCCGGCGCGGACGGAGCCGTAGGGGCCGGGGAGGCCGGTACGGGAGCGGGTGCGGCGGGGGGCGGGGTGGCGGGGCCACTGCCGGGGGCGGAAGCGGTGGGCCAGCCGCCGGGGCGACGGCCCTGCTCGCCACCGGCGGGGGCGGCGGTGGGCCAGGAGCCTGGCCGCTGTGCGGGGGCGGGGGCCTCGGCAGGGGCGGCCGGGGCGACGGGCTCGGCGGCAGGGGGCGGCGCGTAGGCGGCGGGCGCGGGAGCCGGCGCCTCGCCCCGTACGGCGGCACGGGCGGCGTCCGGACCTGCGGGGCCCGCGGGTGCGGCCTGGGGCGCGTGGGCCTGCGGAGCCGGGGCCTGGGGGGCGTGGGCGTGGGCCTCAGGCCCGGGGACGTACCCCATCGGGACGGCGGCGGGCGGCGCGGCGAACGAGGCGGCAGCGGCGGCGGACGCACCGCGCTCCAGCCGGTCGAGCCGGGCCTGCATCGACCGCTCGTCGTCGAAGGCGGCGGGGAGCAGGACCCGGGCGCAGATCAGCTCCACCTGGAGGCGCGGCGAGGTGGCGCCGCGCATCTCGGTGAGCCCGTCGTTGACCAGGTCGGCGGCGCGGCTCAGCTCGGCAGCGCCGAAGACGGAGGCCTGGGCCTGCATGCGCTCGACGACATCGGCGGGGGCGTCGATGAGCCCCTTCTCCCCGGCGTCGGGCACGGCGGCGAGGATCACCAGATCGCGCAGCCGCTCCAGCAGGTCCGCCACGAACCGACGGGGATCGTTGCCGCCCTCGATGACCCGGTCCACGACCTCGAAGGCGGCGGCCCCGTCACCGGCGGCGAAGGCGTCGATGACCGAGTCGAGGAGCGAGCCGTCCGTGTACCCGAGGAGCGAGGTCGCCATGGCGTACGTCACACCGTCGTCGCCCGCGCCGGCCAGCAGCTGGTCCATGACGGACATGGAGTCACGCACGGACCCGGCCCCGGCCCGCACGACGAGCGGCAGGACGCCGTCCTCGACAGGGCTGTTCTCCCGCCCACACACATCGGCGAGATAGCTGCGCAGCGTCCCCGGGGGCACCAGCCGGAACGGATAGTGGTGCGTACGCGACCGGATCGTCCCGATGACCTTCTCGGGCTCGGTGGTCGCGAAGATGAACTTGAGGTGCTCCGGCGGCTCCTCGACCACCTTCAGCAGGGCGTTGAACCCCGCCGGGGTGACCATGTGGGCCTCGTCGATGATGTAGATCTTGTAACGGCTGGAGGCGGGCCCGAAGAACGCCTTCTCGCGCAGATCACGGGCGTCGTCCACACCACCGTGCGAGGCGGCGTCGATCTCGATGACATCGATGGACCCAGGCCCGTTGCGCGCGAGGTCCCGGCACGACTGGCACTCCCCGCAGGGGGTCGGCGTGGGCCCCTGCTCGCAGTTCAGACAGCGGGCGAGGATGCGGGCACTGGTCGTCTTTCCACAGCCACGCGGCCCGCTGAACAGGTACGCGTGATTGACCCGGTTGTTCCGCAGGGCCTGCTGGAGCGGGTCAGTGACATGCTCCTGACCGATGACCTCGGCGAACGACTCGGGGCGGTAGCGGCGGTACAGCGCAAGGGACGACACATCTACGAGGTTATCGGGGCGGACTGACACCCGGCCCCACACCGCCCACCCAGGGGCTCCCACCAGCACTCGAGCCCGCCGGGCCACAGGCCGGAAAGGCCGGACACCGCCCCGGAAGCCACGCCTCCCGGAAGCCACACCCGCAGACAGATTCAACGGCGGACGACTACGGGCGCCCCCGGGATCTCCCCGGCAGGCCGCAAGAACCGGCCCCGGAACGCAAAGGGCCCCCCACGCACCCGCCAGAGCCAACCTACCCTTGCTGCCTTCCGGCCCTGGGGGAGTTCAGTCAGATAGCGCCACGTGAGGGGCTGACGCCCACCTTAGCCGATCCCCACCCCCTCCGGTCCACCCGCCCGCCCCGCCGGACGACCTGCACGGCTTCCGAGGACGATCTCCGGGGAACATGTTCGCGAGCACCCTCCAACGTCTTGTATTGTTTGCGGCGGAGGATTCGCCTAGTGGCCTAGGGCGCACGCTTGGAAAGCGTGTTGGGGGCAACCCCTCACGAGTTCGAATCTCGTATCCTCCGCCATTGCTCTCACCGGGCAATACGTTGAAGGGCCCCACTGCTTGCAGTGGGGCCCTTCGACGTTGGCGGCCCACGTCCCGTCACGTCTCGCGGGTGCGTCCCAGGCGGAGGGCGGAGGCGAGGAAGAAGACGCCGCCCAGGAAGGCGTAGCCGGCCAGGTTGTTCAGGGAGGCGGTGTCCTTGCTCGCCTGGGCGAAGAACGAGGCGCCGGCGAGGGTGGAGATGGCTCCGCTGGCGATCATCGCCCACTGGCCGCCGAGTTGGCGCCGGGCGGCGCCGATGACGAGTTGGACGATGCCCGCGGTGACGGCCCAGGCGCCCCAGACCCGCAGGACGGCCGGGATGCCGGAAGTGGCGGCGACGGCGAGGCCGATGCCGGTGAGGGTGCTGAACGCGATGTTCACGTACAGGCCGCGCACCGGGTGGGCGTTCGTCCTGGCGGATCGGAGGTCGATGAGCGCGCACGCCACGTCGAACAAGGGGTAGATCACCAGCAGCGTGACCGTGAGCGCGCCCAGTGTGTCGGCGGTCGCGAACAGCAGGGCGGCCCACACCGCGGCGAATGCGAAGCGCAGGAAGTACAGCTTCCGCAGGGCGGTGGGAACGCTGTCGGGAGCGGGGGCGGTACCGACGATCGTGTCCATGAATGTCCCTTTCAGGGCTATCGAGTTGGTGGCGGTCAGTCGGCCTATCCCCCGGGGGCCCTGTCCGCTTCCTCTGTCGGGCGCCCAGGGCGTTCTGTCCTGGGTGCCCGACCAGGCCGGCTCTCCTTCGCGGCGCCGGGCGGCGCACGGAGGGCCGTGGAAGGTCGTGGAAGGTCACGGAAAGCCGCTGACAAGTCGTGAAGCCCCCTACGAGGGAGAACGTTCGGTCTCCTTCCTTATTCAAGGGGGCGCCGTCGGCCCCGTCAAGACCGAACGTTCTCCCTCATCCGTGCGGTAGCCTGACCTGCATGAGTGAGGGCACGGGACGCGGCAGCACGTCGGCGGCGCGGGCGCGGCTGCTCGATACGGCGACCAGGATCTTCTACACGGAGGGCATCCACTCCGTCGGCGTCGACCGGATCATCGGCGAGGCGCAGGTCACCCGCGCCACCCTGTACCGGCACTTCACCGGCAAGGAAGAGCTCGTCCTCGCCTACCTCGGCCAGGCCGACCGGGGCATCCGGGCAGGCATCGAGGCCGCCCAGGCGGGCGAGCAGTCGGCGGCCGACGCGGTCCGGGCGATCGGCCGGTTCATCACCGAAGGCATTCAGGGCCCCGGGTTCCGCGGTTGCGCCTTCCTCAACGCGGTCGCCGAATACCCCGACCCCGCCCATCCCGTCCACCAAGCCGTCCTGGCCCACCGCCAGTGGTTCCTGGCCACCGTCACCGGACTGCTGGCGCAGGTCGGCGACGGTCCCGCCGACGAAGCCGGCCGGCACCTCGTCATGCTCCGCGACGGCGCCATGGCCGCCGGCTGCCTCTTCGACCCGGAACTGATCTCCGAGACCTTCCTCCTGGGCGTCGAAGGGATTCTGCTCGCTCGCGGCGCCTGAGCGGCCGCGGCCGGGTCGTCGGCCGAGGAGGCGACCGTCGAGGTTCTGGGTGGCTCCAGTCCTGGGTGGCTCCTGTACTCATTGCCTCCACCCCTCATTGCCTCCAGCCCTCGTTGTCTCCGGCCCCCTCCCCACCGCCTGCGTACCCCCCTCTCATAGCCTTCTGAGCGCAGGGAAGTCGTCACGGGGGACAAGGACGAGGCCAGGGCATGGGTATAGGCATGGGCACGGGCGCCAAGCGTTGGAGTGTCGCGGTGCACGAGGCGCCCGCGTTGGCGGTGTTCCTCGGGCTCGTGCCGTTGTCGGTGTTCGCCGCGACCGCGGTGTGGGCCCTCGACGGAGACCGCGAGCGGCGTTTCCTTCTGCTGATGCTCTGCCTGGGACCCGCCGCCGTCGCGGTGCTGGCGCTCGGCGCGTACCAACTGCTGCGCGGGGTGCAGAGGACGGCCGGTGTGGTGGCGGCGGCCCTGCACGACGGGTCCGGGCGCGCCGGTCCGGCGCCCGCGCTGCCCGACTCCGTACCGGGGCGGGCCGGTTGGCGGCTGCTGACCTGGGCGTACGGTACGGCGTTCGTCGGCGGGCTGGTCGGGTTCTGGTTCCTCGGTGTGGGCGACCCCGGACAGGACGGGCGGCTCCACTCCACCGGTGAACTGTGGGTCTGGGGCGGCGCCCTTGCCGTGATCGCCCTCTACTGCGCGCTCAACGTGGAGGGCTCCGTCCCCCGTGTCCTCCCCGGCCGCACCCGTGCCCTGCGGGGGACCGTACGCCGCGGGAAGGTGGTGGCAGCCAGGGGCGGCGGTCCGCGTGGCCCTCTCCGTGTCGATCTGCGCGTTCCGGGGGCGGACTTCGACGAGCTGGCCGCCGGGATGGAAGGGCGGCGCCTCTGGCTCTGCTGGGATCTCCGGCAGGTCAAGCGGGACTTCGTCCAGGAGGGGCCGCCGCGACTGGACTGCGCCGCCCTTCTCGTCTTCGACGGCGGTCAGGCGGTACGGGCACGGGCCCTCTTCCCGCCGGACCGCTCCCCCTGGGCGGAAGGCGCCCCGACCGGCTCACCCCAGGCCCCCGTCGACCCGGCCCGCAAGGTCGCCGCCTGGACCCCCCGGTCGCTGTGGCCGCTGACGCTGCCCGCACCGGCGTACGGCCTCTACGCCCTGGCGGGGCTGTGTGCCGGAGGCCTGTTCACCGAGGGTGCGCCGCGCGGGCTGCTCGCGGTGGTCGGCGCCTGCGCGCTGCTGTTCGCACGCGGGCAGCACGCTCCCGACTGCGAACGTGCTCTCGCCCCCGGCTGGTACCGCGACCGCTCCCCCGCCCGCCCGGACACCGCGCCGGACGGCTCCCCACTGCCCGTGGAGCGCGCCGAGCCCGGTACGGCCCGGATACGCCGCGCCCTCCGCCGGCTCCCCGCGCTCGTCTCCCTGGCCACGCTCGTACCGCTGTCCGCCCTCGTCGGCCTCGCGGCATGGCTGACCTGGCCGGGCAGGGAGGCCCGGCTCGCGGTGACGGCGGGCTGCCTGGCCGTCGCCGCCGGGGTGCTGGCCGTGCTGCTGGTCCACCGGATCGCGACCGGCCCGGTCCACCCGCACGAGATCGAGGCGGCGCGCGGTGCGGTCGGCGGCGTACGGGACTCCGCCCGGCGCCTGCGCCTGCGCAAGGCCCGCTACCTCTTCGGGGCGATCGGCGTCGGGGGCTGGCTGGCCGGGCTCGTCTTCCTGATGCCCGCCGGTGATGTGACCTCCAGCCCCCTCCTCGACCGGCTCCGCGCGGAGGGGGCCGTCGTCGCCGAGGTGACCGTCGAGGGCACTTCGCTCGTGGAGAGGCACTACAAGGCCAAGAAGGGCGGCGGGCGCGGCCCCCAGTACGCCGTGACCGAGAAGCTGTCCGTCCGGCTCCCCACGGACAGCGGCTCCTTCGACTTCGCCACCGTACGCACCATGAGCGCACAGGAACGGAGGACGGGCGACCGCGTCACCGTCATCTACGCCCCGGGGAACACCGCCCTCGGCGCCTACGTCGGCGACGACTCCCGCGAAGGCCCCGCCGCCTGGCTGAGCAACTGGCAGGGCTATCCGGACGATCTCCAGCGCCTCCTCGACGACCGTGCGCTGTCCGGGCGCCAGCTCGGGGGCCTCGGTGGCCTGTGGCTTCTGTGCACCGGTGTCTGCGTGTGGGTGGCGCACAACACCCGGGTGGACGGGCCGGACCACCCCCCGTCGTGGCCGCTGACGATCACGTACACCTCCTTCGTCACGGCCGCCCTGGCCCTGGCCGGCAGCGCCCTGCTCCTCACCGACCTGGTCCTCGGCTTCGGCCGCCTGGTGCTCGGGGCCTTCACGGCCTGCTGCGCGGTGTTGAGCCTCACCATGCGGTTCGCGGGAGGAGGGGACGAGGGCGACGCCGCGCGGAAGGAGGGCCGTGCGTCTGGGCGCGCCTGATCTGTGGGCCTCCGAGGTGACCGGTTACGGTCGGGAAACGTGTGACCGCCGACTGGTTCCGGTCGGGGGACGTGTCACCGCCGACCGGTTCCGGCCGGGGGACGTGTGACCGAGCCGGCCCGCTGGCCCCAAAGCCCGCGTGGATGACGGCCCGAGGCGCGTGGTTCCGCCCGGAGGCGCCGGCAGCGGACTTCACGACGCGGCGGGTCGTGCCCGTACGAGAAGCGCCCACGACGTGCTGTCCGGGGAGGCGGCAGCAATTCCGGCTCGGCTCGTCCCGGCCCCCAGGCGCCGATTGCCGCCGCACCGTACGGAGTTGGCTCACGCGCACTCCCCCGGGCGACCACCGCCATGCACAATCGGACCATGTCGCAACGAGACGACCCGGCGCAGACGCAGAACATCCGTACTCTCTCCGACGCGGAGGCCGTCCGGGCACTGACGGCACTGGTGGAGGACCGTGGGCTGCTGCCCTCAACCGGGGACCTGCCCGCCACGGCCGAGGAGTTGAGGGACGCGGTGGACGCGGAGGTGGTGGCGGACCACCTGCCTCCGGGCGTACCTCCCGTCAGTCAGGGCGACTTGGCGCGGGCCGCCCTGGAATACGCGGCGACACAGGAGGACTTGGCGAGCGTGGTCGACGAGGCCGTCGAGCACGCACGGTCGCCGATGGACCGTATCGACCCGGTGTCCGTCTCGGTCGCCGCTCTGGCCGTCACGCTGCTCCAGACGGAGGTCGTCGTCAAGCGGGACAACCGCGGCAGGTGGAGTCTGACGGTGCACAAACGGGCCCTGCGGGACTCCGCGCTCGGCCGTCTGCTGACCGCGCTGCTCACCCACCTCACCGACGGCAAGTAGGGCGGGGCCGGGGGTGAGCGTGTCGGCGAGGACTTCCTACGCGTGGCGGTGCGAGGAGTGCGGCAGGCAGTGCGAGGCCCCGGTATGGCACATCGTCGACGGCCGTGAGCGCGCCGACGTACTCGGAAGCCCTGGCGACCCGGACGCGTTCGGCCCGGGGCTGTGCCGGGTTCCCTGCCCCGGCTGCGGGGCCCGCGCACACATCGAGGCACCGCTGTTGGTCCTGCGCCCGGGTACGGCGGCTCCCGCGCTGTTCGCGACCTCCGTCGACGCACTGCGCCAGGGCGGTACGGCGACAGCGACCGCCCTCGTGGAGCAGGCCGAGCGCGCCGGAGCCTTCCGCGGCGGCCCTTTCCCCGGCCAGGTCCTTCAGCTGCCCCGCAGACTGCTGCCCTTCGTCCTGGTCCGCGACGTCGACCGGGACCTGGCGGACCCCGAGAAGGCGTGCCAGGAGCTGGTGCCGTACGGCCCGCCGACCGTGGCCAACTACCGGTCCTTCCTCGGATATCTGGCGGAGGACCGGGAGGCCGCACGGGTCGGGGAGCTGCTGCGCGCGATCATGGGAAGCCCGCCGGGTCAGCTCGGCGACCTGGTCCGCGCGCATCCCGAGCTCACGAGCGACACCCAGGTGCGCGACGCCGCGTTCGAGGAGCTGCGTGCGGCCACCGGCACCCCCCTGGAGGCGGCACTGCGTCCCCGCCAGCAGTTGCTGGACGACCTGTGCGGTGGCCGGATGCCCCAGGAGGAGGCGGTGGAACGCTACTTCGCCTCCATGGCCGCCCTGGGCATCGGCCGGCTGGCCCGGCTGTACGAGATGTGCGAGGAGGTCCGTGCCGCCGACGGCCCGGAGCTCATCCCGCTCGCCCGGGAGGCGCTGGCCCTCGCCGGGCAGCTCGGCAAGGAGGAGCTGGAGACCGAACTCGCCGCCCGGCTCGGCGAACGGCTGGTGACCGCCGTACGCACCGGATACGACGCCGACCCCTCCGAGGCACCGCGCGTCCTGGCACACGCCCTGGCCCGGCTGCCCGAGGGGAGCCCGCAGTGGGCGGAGGTGGCGACCAACCTCGCCGCCGCCCACCACCAGCGGGACGACGGCGACCGGCTGGAGCGCTGGGAAGCCGCCCGCGACCTGCTCGACCGCGCCACCGCACTGGACCGTCGCGCCCACCCGGAGTTCTGGGCACGGATCCAGACCAACTACGGGCTGCTCCTCGCCGAACGGCCGGGCGGCGGCCCCGAAGACCTCACCCTGGGCATCGGCCACATCCGGGCCGGGCTGGCGGAACGCCCCCCGGGGCGCGGCCGGGTCGACCGGGCCTACTCCCTGCTCAACCTGGGGCTGCTGCTGTACCGGCGCGGCGCCCCCGACGACGTACAGCAGGCGGAGCAGTGCTACCGGGACGCGCTGCTCCACCTGCCCCCGGAGGACGACCCGGCGCTCTGGTCGCAGCTCCGGTGCAACCTGGCCGACCTGCTCCTGTCCCGCGACCCCGCCGATCCCCAAGGGGCCCGGGAGGCGGTCACCGCCGTACGCGAATGGGGCGCCGGGCACCCCGGCCTCCTGGACACCGGCCGCGCCACCTGGCTCCTGGCCCGCGCCTGCGACCTCCTCGACGGGCCGAACAGCCCCGAGAGCGTACGGCTGCGCCGCGCGGCCCTGGCCGGCGTGTCGCCGAGCGTCTCCCCGTCCCTGCACCTGGCCATCGGCCGGGAGCTGCTGAACTCCCTCTCCGCAGCCGGGGGCTGGGGCGGCGCGGCTGAAGCCAGGGACCGGGCCGACGCAGCCGACGTCGGGGGCTGGGCCAGTTCGGACGAAGCCGGGGCCTGGGCCGGCTCGGACGAAGCCGGGGACCGGGCCGACGCAGCCGACGTCGGGAACTGGGCTAGCTCGGGCAAAGCCGGGGGCTGGGCCGGCGCGGCCGACGTCGCGTCGGGCATGCTGAGCGCCGTCCACGCGCTCTACGACGCCCAGGTCACCGCCGTCGGCCGCCGCAGCGTACTCACCGAGGCACGGGGTCTCGCCCGCTGGGCCGCCTTCCTGCTGGCCCGCGCGGGGCGCCCGGAACGCGCGGTCGAAGCGATCGAGCGCGGGCTGGCCTGCGAACTGTCGGTGGCGGCCGGTCGCGGCACGGTGGACCTGGCTGCTCTGGAACGCGTCGACGCCGCCCTGGCCCGCCGCTACCGACAGGCCCGCGAGCGCTACCGGTCCGTGGTCGCGGACGGGCCCGCGGCCTCGCCGGGTGACCCGTCCGCCGGATTCGCCCCCGCCTCCGGCGCGCAGGCGGCGGCGGAACGCGCCCTGCGCACGGTGATCGCGGAAATCCGTGGGATCCCCGGCCTCGAAGGCTTCCTGCGCATGACCGAGCTGGCGGATGTGGTGCGTGCCGCCCGGGGCGCCCCGCTCGTCTACCTGGTGAACGCGCCCTGGGGCAGCTGCGTCCTCGTGGTCCCCCGCGTCCCGGACCCGCCCGGGGCGAGCGGCGTCCCGTCCGGCGCCGGGCCGGAGGAACCCTCCGTACGGGCCGTCCACGTCCCCGAGGTGAGCAGCACCTCGATCGTCCACCTCATGACCGTGGCCCCGGACTGCGACGGCGTGGGGCTGCTCCTGGTCCAGCAGGCAGGAGCGCTCAGGCGCCGCGCCCTGCTCCCGAAGGCCCTGGACCGGCTCCGGGGCCTCGCCCCGCTCCTGCGCCCCGTGGCCCGGATCCTCGAAGAGGACCCGGAGCACGAGGCCGTCGTCGTGCCGACGGGTCTGCTGGGGCACGTACCGCTGAGTGCCGTTCCGCTCGGCCCTGGGCGGGACGACGTGCTCGACGACATCGGGACGCTGATGCTGGCCCCCTCGGCGGGTGTCCACGCCGCCTCCCGCGCGGCGGCCGCGCGACCACCGGCGCCGGTGCCTCGCCTGGTGGCCGTCACCGATCCCGACGGTTCACTCCCCGGTGCACGCGGCGAACTGGCCGAGATCCGGGCGCTGTTCGAGCCGACGGGCGAGGCCGTCTGCGCGGTGGGGCCCGACGCCACCCTGAGCTGGCTGCTCGACCACCTCGCGGAGGCGTCACACCTCCATCTGAGCTGCCACGGCAGCGCGCACATCACCGGCCGGGGCGGCTCGCTGGCCCTCGCCGACGGTCCCCTGGACACGGACACGTTGGTACGGCGTCGGCTCCCCCACTGCCGGCTCGCGGTGGCGAGCGCCTGCCAGTCCGGCCACTACGAGATCATCGGCGCGCCCGACGAGTTCACCGGACTCCCGGCCGGCTTCCTCCAGGCCGGAGCGGCCTGCGTGATCACCAGCCTGTGGCAGGTGGGCGATCTGGCGACCGCCCTGCTGATGACACGCCTGTACGAGCTGCTCGCCCCCGCCGGTCCTACGGCGGGCGAACTCCCCGCAGCCGCCTTGCGCCACTCCCGGACCTGGCTGCGCCGTCTCACCTGGGACGACCTCGCGCGGTACACCGCCGCCCACCCGGCCCTCGCCGAACTGACCCGGCGCTACGCCCGTCCCGCGACCGCGTCCGCCTCCGCGTCCGCCTCCGCCTCCGCCTCCGCCTCCGCCTCCGACGAGCGTCCTTTCGCCTCGCCCGTCCACTGGGCGGCGTTCACCGCGTGGGGGGCCTGACGCGCAGCGAGGAACGGGCCCGAGGGTGGGGGACGGGGGACGGGGGATGGAGACGGGAAACGGGCGCGGGGACGAAGGACGGGCGCGGGGACGGGAAACGGCCCGCGCCCGCCGTCGTCCCGGCCCGCGCCCGCCGTCGTTCCGGTCAGAGCCTGAGCGTCGGGCCGCGCTCGTCGAGCGTGTAGAGGTCGAGAGGACCGAAGGGCGACTGCGGTGCCCTGATCCGCATGAGCGTGTAACGCCCGCCGACCGGTCCGGAGACGGTCACCGTGGCCGGGGAGTGCGCCTCGGATCCGTTGGCGCAGTTGGGCTCGCAGATCCTCTGTGACAGCCGCCCCCGAGCACTGGCCGTCGGCTCACCCCAGTTGGTCCAGATCAGGTCGCTGAGCAGGGCTCCACCATCACCGCAGGCCAGCAGCAGGGTGGCGGGCTCCGACAGGAGCTTGCCCTCGCAGTCGGCGATGGCCCCGGGCTGCCGGGTCCGCCGTGCCTCGGGAGGCCTCGGCACCTGGCTGGTGGGAGCGGCCAGGTCCGTGACGGGGTCACGGTCCGGGGCCGGCCGTTGCGGCGCCTCGTCGCGCGCGTCCGGGGTCGGTTCCCTCGGTGGCTGCTGCTGGGTCGCGGGCGTCTCTATGGTACGGGTCCCGCCGTCGCGTCCCGGTACCAGCAGGATCAGAGCCGCGACCACCGCGATGGCGAGGGCGACGACCACGCCGATGACGAGGGCGGCGGGCCGGATCCTGGCCGCTCCGGGCGGCAAGGAGGCCGTGTCCGGCGCCGTCGGCGGCTCGACGGGAGGCGCGGGCGGCGAGGCGGGACCGGGGCCGGCCGCCGGGCCGCTCTTCACGGCCGGCCGCGCGACCGCCTCCGCCGGGAGCACGCCCACGGGACCGGCGGTCTTCGTCGGCGCGGCACCAGCGGTCTTCGTCGGCACGAGGTCGGCGATCCTCGTCGGCTCGGGGCCGGCCTTGCGTGTCTCCACGTGTCGTACACCGGAGCCATCGGGAGGCGTCTTGCCGTTGGGAGGCGTCTTGCCGTTGCGCTGAAGGGACGTGCGGTGCTGAAGCGACGTGTCGTGCTGAGGCGACGTGTCGTGCTGAAGCACCATGTCGTGTTGAGGTCGTGTCTCGTGCCGAGGTGGCGTTGCGGGCCGAGGTGGCACCGTGTGCTGAGGCGGCACCGTGTCCTGAGGCCGCGTCTCTAACCGGGATGGCCCGGTCTCCTCCGAGTCGGTCGCCATCGAGCGCTTCATCCTGTCCCCCTGACCAGACAAAGTTCCTACGAAGAAGTCTCTTCCTGTCCGGCCCCCCGTGACAAGGCCCCTCCACAGGGCATCACCCGTACCGGTCACCCCTCGACGGGCAGAAGGGCCGCTCGTACGGTGAAGTTGCCCGCCCGGCATCTGCTGAACACCAACTGACCTGCACGGTAAGGCGGTTGGAAATCGTGGCCGCGTACGTACCGCCGGGGCCCGGGAGCCCCTCCCGGGCCCGGTGGCACGACCGGCTCAGATGCCCCTCCCGCCCCTCCCCACCCGTCACCCCTGTTTCTTGCCCCTGTCCCTTGCCCCGTCTGGGCCCAAACCTGAGTTCTCGCCAAGTCGGCCCGAACCCGTAACTTCCGGGCCGGAGTCTCCGCGCCCCTCCCGTGCCACCCCTCCCCGCACCGCTCCCGCCGGTCAGCGGGGTGGCCGGGAGTGTGGCCGGAATTCATGGGCTGTGAACGCGTTCCGGGGGTTCCGGGCGGCCGAAAGGTGTCCCCGGCCGCCCTCACCGCGCCGACCTGGCCCTGCATCGGTTACCCATGAGTAGCGCATGTGTGGCGCAATTCACTCCACCCGGAAGGGGGCTCTGGAAACATCTACGCCAACGGGATCGGGCCATACAGACCGCCGCGGGGGGAGTGGCCATGGGGCTGCTCGGCGATGAGCTGGCGTTCGGGCGGGCCCTGACCGCCTCGGAGTACGAGAGCGTCATGGCCCTGGGACACCGCAAGGAGTACCCGGCCGACACCCCGCTCCTGACCGAGGGCGACAGGACCGGCCATGTCGTGATCGTGCTGCGCGGTTGGGTCACCGTCTCCTGCGCCACCGACCGGGGCGCCACCCGTCTCATACTCGGGCTGCGCGGGCCCGGCGAACTCCTCGGGGAGATGGCCGCGTTGGACAACCATCCGCGCAGCGCGACCGTACGGGCGCTGGGCCCCACGGAGGCGGTGGTCATCGGCGGTGACGCCTTCCGTCGGTTTCTCGCCACCCACCCCCGGGTCAGCGGACTGGTGATCCGGCAGCTGACCTTCCGGTTGCGCAGCGCCGACCAGGAGCGCTCCGCCCTCGCCTCGCTCACCGTCCTGCAGCGCCTGGCGAGCCGGCTCACCGAGCTCTCCCGGGTGGAGGCGTCCGGCGGCCCCTACACGCCCACCGCGCCGGGGCCCGCGCACGTCGGCACCGTCGTCCATCTCGCCCAGGACGAGCTGGCCGCCACCGTCGGCGCGACGCGCGAGGCGGTCGCCAAGGCGCTGCGGCTGCTGCGCACCCAGAAGGTGGTGCGCACCGGTACGCGGATGGTGGAGATCCTCGACCCCGCGCTGCTCGCCCTCCTCGCGGAGGGGCACCGGGAGTAGAGCTCAGCCCCGCCGTGTGTAAACGGCTACAGACGGCCTCCGTCCCGGGCCGCACTCTGGAGGGGACGACCAGTGGAGACGAGCGGGGGGTCACGGGTGGAACTCGGGTTCGATCAGGGCACGTTGGATGCCGGTGAGGCGCGCTACGAGCTGGTGATCAGCGTCGACGCCAGACGTTCCGGGCAGTACGGCGACGCCGAGAAGCCGCTGATGCGGGAGCGGATCTACCGGGTTCTGGAGACCGCGTTCACGCAGGCCCGGGTGGCCCGGGACGCCCTCCACCTGGAGGACCGCGGGGACGGCGTACTGATATCCGTCCCCGGCCGGATCGCGGTGGCGCGGCTGCTCGGGCTGTGGATCGTGGAGGTGCACGAGAACCTGCGCCAGGAGAACCGCTCGCTGCTCGTGCCCCTCGGGTTGCGGGTGGCCATGCACGTGGGTCCCGTCCGGCGCGACGGCCGGGGCATCAGCGGGCACGCCGTCGACCTCACGTGCCGGCTCGCCGACTCCTCCGTCGCCCGGCGGCTGCTCGACCGCGAGCGGGCCGATCTGGTCCTCGCCGTCTCCGACTCCCTCTACCTCGAAGTGGTCGCCGCCGGGGGCAAGTTCATCGATCCCGCCCGGTACGCCCCGGCGCGGCTCACCCTCAAGGAGGGTGAGGTCACCGCCTGGTTCCATCTGCCCGGCCGGCCGAGCCCCGTCATCCGGGAGACCGGTCCGGACGAGCCGGCCACCCCGCCGCCCGTGGGCCCGGCCCCCTTCGTCCTGGCCGACGAGGACGATCACGACGGCGATCACGAGGACGAGGACGAGGACGGCGAGGAGTCCGTCCAGTACCTGGCCCGCAACAACCTGTACGTGCACAGGGACAACGTCTACGAGCAGTCCGTACACATCGGCGACAACATCGGCACCGACCCCCGAAAGGCCTGACCATGGCCGACGAAGCAGCGGCAGAACGGCCGTCCGAGCCCGCACCGCAGAAGCCGAACAACGCCCGCTCCGCCGAGGCGCCCCGCGGCAAGGGCGAACGCGGGGGCGCCCGGGACAGGGAGCGCGGGGGCAGCCGCGACAGGGAACGCGGCGGTGACCGGGACAGAGAGCGCGGGGACGCCCAGGGCGGGGAGCGCGGGGGCGGCCGGGACAGGGAACGCGGGGACGGCCGCGACAGAGAACGCGGCGGTGACCGGGACGACGAGAAGGCGACGGGCTCCGACTCCGCCGACGGGTCCAGGCCCGATTCCGATTCCGATTCCGGCTCCGACTCCGGGTCCGGGTCCGGGTCCGGGTCCGCCGACGACGAAGCCGCCGAGCGGGAGAAGGAGCGCGAGCGCGCCGCCGACCGCTTCAAGGGCCTGACCCGCGACCCGCTCGCCGACGAACAGGGCGAGGACGCGCCGACCGACCTCGCCGCCGCCGCCCGCGCCCGGCGGGCCGGGCAGAAACTGCACATCAGCGGACGGGACCTCACCAGCTTCGACCGGACGAGCATCGGCCAGGCCCACATCGGCGACATCAACGTCTCGCTGGACGCCCGGCGTTCCGGAGCCGCGATGCGCGGCGGGCCGGTCCCCGAGGAGGAGCTGCGGCGGCTGCGGCGGGACCACGTCGCGCCGGATGGTTACGTACGGCTGCGTCGGGCGCTGCAGTCACGCCGGCTCCTGGTGCTCGGCGGCGCGCCCGGCACCGGCCGCACCTGCACCGCCCTGGCCCTGCTGGACGAGGTCACCCGTGAGGGCGCCGGGGGCGGCGACCGGGTGCGCCGCGTCGATCCGGGCGGGGGCGAGGGTGTGCGCGGGCTCGCCGACGAAGTGGCCGGGGAGGTGGCCGGTGGCCGGGCCGGTGGGGCCGGTGGTCGGGGCGGTGACGGGGGCGGTGGGGCCGCCGAAGGGGCCGGTGGTCGGGCCGGTGAGGTGGCCGGTGGTGGGGGCGGTGGGGCCGGTGACGGGGCCGGTGATGCCGGTGACAGGGCCGCCGGGGGGAGCGGTGACGGGGCCGCCGGGGGGATCGGTGAGCGGCGCGGTACGGGGTATCTGCTGGAGCTCGCCCTGGACCGGCCCGGCACACTGCCGCCCGACGAGATGGACCTGGACCGGCTGGCGTCGGTGCTGGCCGAGCGGGGCGCGTACGCGGTGGTCGTCGTGAGCGTCGGGTCGGCGGCCAACCCGATGCTGGCCGGGCGGTACGGCATGATCTGCCCGCCCGCGCCGACCCGCGAGCTGGTCACCACCCGGCTGCGGGAGCGGCTGGAGGAGGAGTACAGCAACGCCGGGGGCGAGGAGGGGGCCCGCACGCCCGGGACCTCGGGAGAAGCCCGTACGCCCGGGAGCGGGGAAGGAGCCCATACGCCTGGGAGCGGGGACGGAGCCCGCGCCCCCGGGACCTCGGACGGAGCCCGCGCCCCCCGCACCTCGGAAGGGGCGCGCACCCCCGCCCGTACAGAAGAACCCCGCCCGCCCGAGCGCGCGGAAGGGGCCGACGCGGACCGCGGCGCGCGCGGTGCCGGGGAGACCAGGCACGCCAGTGGGGCCGGGGAGACCGGGCACGCCCGTAGGGCAGGGGAGACCAGGCACGCCGGTAGGGCAGAGGGGACCGGGCACGCCGGTGGGGCAGGGGTGCCCGGCCGTACGGAAGGAGCCCGTACGACCGGCGACGCCGGTGGGGGTCCCGGGCCGGACCGGGCCGACGAACTCTCCCGGCTCCTCGACCGGGCCGCGCGGCTCTCCGAGGACCCCGACGTCACCGAAGCCGTCGGGCTCACCGACCTGCGGCCCGCCGAGGCCGAGCTGCTCGCCTCGCTGCTGGCCGAACACGTGCTGGGCAACCTCACCCGCGAGGAGCTGCTGTCCGGCTGCCGCAGCCTCGCCGCCGTCCAGGCGTACGAGTGGTTCGCCGGGGTGGACCGGGCCCTGGCCGCCCCGCCCGCCCTGCCCGCACCGGCCGCCGCCGGTGACGGCCGTACGCGCGCGTCCACGCGCTCCGGAACGGCCGCCCTCTTCCACCCGGTGGCCTTCCGGATCGCGCTGGCCGTCCTCGGCGGCGCGTCGCACAGCGCGGTGTCCACCGCCGCCCATCTGCTGACCTGGGAACTCTCCGTACAGAGCGATCCGGACAGCACCCCCTCCCGCCCGCTGTTCTGCGACGACCCGGAGGCCGACCTGGCGCTCTCCCGCGCCCGTTCGGAGGACGGGGTGCTCGACGTGGCGGGCGCCGAGGTGGCCGGTCAGCTGATCTTCTACCGGGGCTCCGCCCTGCCCGCCGCCGTCCTGGCCGAGGTCTGGGACCGGCACTTCCCCGTCCGCGCCCCGGTCGTCCGCTGGCTGCGGCTGCTCGCCGACGACCCGCGGCCCGATGTGTCGGTACGCGCCGCGGTGGCCGCCGGGGAGTTGTCCGTACGGGACTTCGAGCACGGTTTCACCGAGCTGGTCCGCCCTCTCGCCGAGACCCCCTCCTACCGCCGCCGGGTCTTCGCCGCCACCGCGCTGGACCAGGTGGCCGGGCACGCCTCGCATCGCAAGGCGGTCCGCAAGCTGGTCGAGGACTGGTCGCGGTACGGCACGGCGTCGCTGCGCTGGACGGCGGCCATGGCCCTCGGCTACGGCCGGGCGGCCGACTCGATGGACGACACCCTGGACGCGCTGGCCCGGATCGGCGTCCACGACAGCGGAGAACAGCTCGCCGTGGCCTCCCTGAACGTCGTCCGGCTGCTGACGCTCCATCAGAACGACGTCGTACTCAGCCGGTTACGCGCATGGACCGAGCACCGCGGCGAGGAGTACCAGGATCTCGCCCTGGTCGCCATCGTCCGGCTGGCGCTGACGGACGTGGACGACGTCCTGGACGACGAGCCCGGCACCCCGCTGGGCGACCGGGGCGACTGGCCCCTGCTGCTCGCGCTCGTCGCGACCCGGCCCGAACTGACGGGCAGGCTGGCCGACCTGTTCTGGACGGCGCTCAACACCGCGCGGTCCCAGGACGTCGCGCTCGACGCCCTGGAGTCCATGCTGCGCTCCGCCTCGCGCAAGAACGGCAGCGACTGGACGCGGCCGGGGCTGGCGGCGCTGCTGCCCGCCCTGACCGCCGAGGAGCACGACCGGCGACGGCTGGACTGGCTGCTGCGCCGAATGATGAGGGATCAGGACCGTCCGCTCACCGCCGAGCAGGCGAGCGCCCTGTGGTGGCTCGCCGTGCCGGCACGGCAGCGGCGGTCCGACGAGGAGGGAAGTCATGGCTGAGGAGAACGGCGTGGCGGAGGACGGCATGGCGGAGTACGACACGACGGCCCCCGCCGGCCCGTTCCTGCGGGAGTACACGCCGACCGGTTCGTTCCGGCACAGCGGCGCCCGGACCACATCCGTGCTGTTCTACCGGAACGGCGGCTACAGCGTGGCCGGCGTCTCCGGCGTACGCCACTACGACAAGCGGGCGCTGGCGCGGCCCCACACCATCTGCGAGATCGCCACCGGGACCTTCGTCACCACCCTCCAGATGGAGCTGCCGGCCGCCGGCGGGGCGACGTTCTTCAAGGCCGAGGTGGACATCCAGTGGACCGTCGAGGACCCGCACCTGGTGGCGGTCCAGGCGGTCACCGACGTCGCCCAGCGGCTCACCGCGCCGACCCTGGAACGGCTGCGGCAGATCTCCGCCCAGTTCCCGGTGAACCAGGCCGAGAGCGCCAACAGCGCCATCACCCAGCAGTGCGTCTCCGGGCGGTGGAGCGACCTCGGCAGCGATATCGGGCTGCGGGTGCGGCTGTTCGTACGGCTGCGGGTCGACGACCGGACGATCGGCCACGTGGAGAAGGTCCGGGACCAGCAGGGCGCCTCCGCGCTGGCGCGGATGCGCCAGGAGGACTACCTCCGGATGCTGCGCGGCGGGGAGCTGGAGCAGCTCAGCCACATGCTGGCCGCGGACCCCGCGGCGGCCAACAGCTTCCTGGAGAAGATCCGCCAGGAGGGCCGGCAGGACGAGAAGGACCGGGTCGACCGGCTCTTCGACATGGTCGCCAGCGGCCAGATCCCCTCCAGCGAGCTGGACGCCCAGGCGCTCGCCTACCTCAACAGCGAACGCCTCCGCATCCAGGGCCCCGTCGGCTCCCGGCCCGCCCAACGCGCCCCGCGCGAGCTGGAGTCCGGCCGCGATGAGCCGTTCACCCCCGAGTGGGTGGAGGACCGGCCCCCTTCGCGGCCGGCTCGCCGGGACGGTGACGGCCGGGGTGGTGGCGATCGGAGTGGTGACCGCCGGGGTAGTGACGGCCGGGGTGGTGGCGGTCGGGGTGGCGATGGCCGGGGTGGCGATGGTCGGGACGGTGACCGCCGGCGCGCGGACGACCGGCACGCGGACGACCGGCACTCGGACGACCGGCGCGATGACGGCCGGCGCTCGGAAGACCAGCGCCGCGACGACCGGCACCGTGGCGACCGGCGCGCCGGCCCCCGGGACCCAGACCGTCGGACCTCGGAGCGTCGGGACCCGGAGCATCGAGACCCGGACCGCCGAGACCCGGACCGCCGGGACGCAGCCCCCCGGGACGCGGACGGCTGGGACCCGGACGGCTGGCGCACCGAACCCCGGTACGCCGACGACGTACGGGACGCCCGGGACGCCCGGTACGCCGACGACGTACAGGACAGCGCACGGGACGACGTACGAGATGGCGCACGGAGAGACGGCGCACGGAGGGACGGCGTACGGGGAGACGACGTACGGAGGTACGACGCACGGGACCCCGACCCCGATCCGCCCGCACCGCGCGGCCGCACCCGGGACGACGGCTGGGTATGGGCGGCGGACGAATGACCTCAGACGGCACCACACAGACTTCCCCCGCCCCGCCCGACCCCGTGCCGAACGGGGGTCCGCACGGGCCGGACAGGGCGGGGGAACGCATCGCCGAACGGCTGCTGGTCACGGTCCGGGAAGACCTCGGACGGGCCGACTCCAAGGCGGCCGTGCTGCTCTCCGGGGCGCTCGCGCTGCCCGCCTTCCTCATCGGGCGGCACGGCTCCCCGGACTGGCAGGGCCCCGGCGACCTCGCACTGGTCCTCGCGGGCGTGCTGTGGGTGGTCGCGGTGGCCGCTCTGGTCCGCGCGCTCATGCCCCGTACGGGCACGGTCCGCGACCGGGAGGGGGTGACCTACTTCGGGGACCTGCTCGCCCCGTTCGACTACGACCGGCTGGCCGGGCGGATCGCCGAAGCGGGCCGCGACCCGGTCGGCTGGCTGCTCGTCCAAGCCGTGGACGTCAGCGCCATCCTGTCCGCCAAATACCGGGCGATCCGCTGGGCGGTCGCCACGCTCGCCCCGGCGGCGGCCCTGGCCCTGGCCTGGAGCCTGACCGCCCGCTGACCTCCAACCGCCAACCGCCAACCGCCGCCCGCTGACCGCCGACCACCGCCCGTTGACCACCCGCCAACCACCACCCACTAACCGCCACCCACCGCCCAATGACCACCCGCCGACTACCACCCGCCGACCACCACCCACCGCCCGCTGTGCGTGCGCCGCGTCCAGGCGCGCACCCCCAGCACGACGACCAGTCACTCCGCGAGACCAATCACTCCACGTAATCACACAGCCACCACAAGCACCAGGCGCCAGGCACACCACGCAGACACACAGCAACCACACCAAAAGGGGACGGTCGTGCGAACTGACCGAAGAAGAGGCCCGGCCCGCACCCGCCGGGCCGGGCGGGCGGCGCCGGCCGTCCTGGCCTGTGCGGCCGTGCTCATGTCCCTCGCCGCACCGGCCGCCGCCCCCGATCCGCAGCTCGTCGCGGCACCGAAGCCCACCTCCACCGCCGTCAACTACGCGGTCGCCGTCGACCAGTCCGCCAGCCTCGCGCCCGAGGACATCAAGGCGGAGAAGGCCGCGGCCGCCCGGATCGCGCTCGGGGGCGTCTCGGCGGCCTCGCACATCACCGTGTTCGGCTTCGCCGCCGCCGAGTCCGCCGACCAGCGCGCGGTGGACCCCGTCTGCCCCCGGACCAAGCTGGACGCGGCCGGGCGCGAGTCGATCGGGGCCTGTGTGGACAAGCTGCGCAGCCGTAAGAAGGACGAGGGCACCGGTACGGACTTCCCGACCGCGATACGCCAGGGGGTGCACGACCTGAGCTCGGGCACCGA
This sequence comes from Streptomyces sp. NPDC007346, assembly GCF_040703535.1. Taxonomy (NCBI): domain Bacteria; kingdom Bacillati; phylum Actinomycetota; class Actinomycetes; order Kitasatosporales; family Streptomycetaceae; genus Streptomyces; species Streptomyces sp. NPDC007346. The sequence continues at coordinate 7,341 of NZ_JBEYKR010000093.1, read as the reverse complement.
CCCGTCGGTCCCCCGGGTCCTGTTCCTGCTGACCGACGGGAAGATGGACGTCTCCGGCAGCGACAAGTACGGGGACGAGGCTCACCGCGAGGCCGAGGGCGAGCGGCAGCTAAAGGTGGAGCTGAAGAACGCCGCCGCCAAGAACGTACAGATCTGGCCCCTCGGCTTCGGCTCCGCCCCGGACAAGGCGCAGCTCGACCGGATGGCCGCCGGGGGCTACCAGAAGGGCTGCGTCGACCTGCCGTCCGCCAAGCCCACGGCCCGCAAGGTCTCCGGGGCCAAGGACGTCGGCCCGGCGCTGGAGCGGATCTTCGCCGCCGCCCACTGCATGCGTTACGGGCCGGGGCCGAGCAAGCGGCCCCCCGCCGTCCTGCCGATCACCATCTCCCCGCTGGCGACCGTGGGCAGCATCGTCGTCGACAAGGGCGATGCCGAGGTGAGCGTCACCTACATCGACCCGCTCGGCAACAAGGTGCCGACGACGGGGAAGTTCAACGACTCGGTCTTCGAACTCGCGGGCGGCGGCTCCACGGTGGAGGCGCTGAAGATCATCGACCCGGTGCCCGGCGTCTGGAAGGTCGATGTGAAGGCCCCCGAGGGCCACCGTTCGCTCCCCGTCGCCGTCAGCGTCCTGTGGCAGGGGGAGCTGCGCGGCTCCATCACCATGGACCCGCCCTCCCCGCAGGCCGGGCAGAAGGCGACCGTGACGATGCGGCTGCTGACCCGCGAGGGGTACGAGATCAAGGACCCGGCCGACTACGCCGGTCTGAAGGTCTCCAGCGCCCTGACCGGCGACGGCTTCGCCCCCCTGCCCCTGCGCCTGGCCGACGACGGCAAGGGCGCGGACCCGAGCGCGAGCGACGGCTCGTTCACCGGTTCGGTCACGGTCCCCGAGAGCGCGAACGGGGCCCTGAAGGTCCGCGGCACCCTCACCGCGTCCGGCCTCAGCGCCGACACCCGCAGCGAGGGCGGCCAGGTCTCCCCCGGCACCCTCCCGGTCACCGCGGCCCTCAGCCCCGTCCGGGGCGAGGGCCACCCCGGCGACACGGTCACCGCCAACCTCTCGGTGACCAACACCACCGACGCCCCGCACACGTTGCGGCTCTCGCTCGCCGACGTACGCGCCGGGCTGCTCACCCTGAGCCCCACCGAGATCGTGGTGGAGCCCGGCGCGTCCGCCACCCACGAGGTCAAGATCCGCATCGGCCAGGAGAGCGCCTTCGAGGGGCCGCTCCACCGCCACGATCCGACCGGCGTCGGTGCGACCCTCGCCGTCCACGACGCCACCGACGACGACCGGGTCCTGGAGCGCGCCCCGCTCTCCGTCCAGGTCACCCGGGAAGGCACCTTCCTGGAGCGGTACCGGTGGGCGCTGGCCGGGGGCGCCGCCGTGCTCGTCGTCGGCGTCCTGCTCACGCTGGCCTGGCTCCGGCAGCGCCGGATCCGCCGCGACCCGTACGGGCTGATGCTCCACCTCATCGCCGAGGACGGCACGGTGCTGGGCGTCCACAAGGCCGGGCACGGCCAGAAGCAGTGGTACGCCTTCGACATCGCCGAGGCCCACAGCAACCCGCGGATCGAGCGGCGCCCCTACGGCCAGTACGCGGTGCAGCGCAGCCTCGAGGGCGGCGCGGTGATCCGCAGGAACAGCGGCACCCGGAGCCGGACCCGGCTCACCACGACCGACCAGGTCGAACTCACCGACCGGCTGAGCCTCGCCCTGGGCCCGGAACCCACCCGCGACAGCCCCCGTCCCCCCGAGGCCGACCCCGAGGGCTCCGGGGCACCGGGGGACGCCACCACCGGACCCCACGACGACTACCTGTGAAGCGCGCGGTGCCGCCCCCCTCCGCCGGGGACGGCACCGCACCGCAGCCCCGGCGGGCCCCGTCGGACCACGACGGAGGCCGCGCCAGCCCCGGCGGACCACGGCGGACGCCATCCAGCCCCGACAGACCTCGGCCGACGGACCTCAGCGGACGCACCCCGGCGGACGCACCCCGGCGGCGGCACGACAGACCCCGGCGCCCGTACGGGTGCGAGGCCTCGCACCCGTACACGTACGCCCCTAGACGAACCGGCCCCCTTGCGGCCGACAGCGGGAGGAACCCCATGAAGATCTTCCAGCCGATGCTCTTCGTCGGCCTGGGCGGGACCGGCGGCCTGGTCGGCGCCGAGCTCGAACGCCGGCTCCGCGTGGACCTGTGCGGCCCCGACGGCACCGCCCTCCAGCACATCGGGGGCCTGGCCCCCTACCAACTCCCCGACTGCCTCCAGTTCGTGTACGCGGACTTCAGCGAGTCCGACCTCCAGCGGCTGCCCCAGTTCAACGTGGACCCGGCGCTGCGCCCCGCGTACGCCCGGACCTCGCGGGCCACCCACAACCTCCTGCCGAACTTCGACAGTTCGCCGGAGGTCACCCGGATGCTGCGGGCCAGCCTGCGCGACGAGGTCGCCGGCTGGCTGCCGCCACGGGACGACGAACCGCGCGTCACCCCGCTGCACAACGGCGCCGGACAGCTCCCCACGGTGGGGCGCGCCGCGCTCTTCGCGACGCTGCGGCACTCCCTCCAGCCGGTCCTGGAGCCCCTCGTCCAGGCGATCGACGCCATCGCCAAGTCCGCCGGTGAGCTGAGCGAACTGGGCGGCGGCCGGGTCACGGGCTGCGATGTGTTCGTCGCGTTCTCGGTCGCGGGCGGCACCGGGGCCGGGATCTTCCTGGACTATCTGCACCTGATCAACCAGGCGTTCCGCATGCGCCGCTTCAACGGCGTGAAGATCTACCCGCTCGTCGTGATGCCGTCCTCGTTCCCCGCCTCGACCGGAGGCGGCCGCGAGGCCGAACTCAACGCCGCCCGCTCGCTGGTCGACCTGTTCCGGCTGGTCGACGGGCAGAACGCGCCGACCGCCGGCTCGGAGATCGGCGACCTCGACCAGGACACCGGCCTCGGCATCCGCTACCCCGGCACCACCCCGATCCGGCTGCGCACCGGCATCCTGCCGACCGCGTTCCTCTTCGGCCCCACCGCGGGCATCCGCCAGGACGACCTGCGCCGCTCCATCGTCTCGCTGGTCATGTCGCTGATCGGCACCGAACTGGGCGACGGCCGCTCCCGGGGCCGGTCGATGGCCGCCGACGACGACTTCCAGACCTTCGCCGCCAGTTTCATCAACCGCGGCGTCCACCGCAGCGCCCTCTCCCCCACCGGCATCGGCCGGCGCGGCGTCTCCACCAGCCTGGTGGCCTCCATGACCGCCCCCATGGACCAACTGGCCGACCTGGTGGCCGGCCGGCTGCTGCGGGTGGCGGTCACCGATCTGATCGAACGGCCCCGCAACGCGGGCAAGGACGACGCCGTGCCGCTGGTCCGCCGCCTCTTCGCCGACTCCCAGCTCGAAGAGCTCTGGGAGCGCAAGCAGCTGACCATCGAGGACCCCCAGCCGCTGCCGCACGGCGGCAAGGCGATCGAGCAGGCGCTCAACGACCGCCTCGGGGACATGCAGCGGCAGCTCTCCGAACTCCGGGCCGTCGCCGACCGCCAGACCGCGTCGATGGCGGCCCGGTTCAGCCCGCGCCCGGCCATCGACAAACTCCTCCGGGACGTCGACCCGTTCCTCGCCGAACGCCTGGTCAAGGGCGTCCCCGACAGTGAGGACGAGATCGCCCGGCTCGGCTTCCTGGGCATGCTCGCCGCCCGCGCCCGCGCCCCCCGGCGGCCGGGGGGCGTCACCGACCAGCCGCCGAAGACGCCCCGGATCAAGGGCCGTCTCGCCGGGATGTCCCCGGCCCGGTGGGGCGACGACGACGTCCGGGCCGCCCTCCAGGCCCAGGACAGCTGGTACCGCTGGCGCAGCCGGACCATCTGGCACGAGGCCTGGCGCGACCAGCAGCAGCGCTGGCAGCAGCAGGCGGAGCGCGCGGGCGCCGACCTCACCCGGCTGGTCAACGCCTTCCGCAAGCAGGCCGACCAGGAGCGCAAGATCTCCCAGCAGAAGGGCATGGAGCTGTACGAGGACCGCACCGGGATCTCGTACCTGCTGCCGCCGCAGCGCAACCTCAACCACTTCTACGAGGACGTCGTCGCCCGGCTCGTCCGCAAGGAGGGGCTCCGCGACGGCGCCCACGAGGCGTCGCTGCTGCTGCGGATGGTCGACGGGGACACCTGGCAGGACGTCCACCAGCGGAGCCTGCGCAACCCCGACGGGGCGGTCGGCACCGTCAAGGCGCGCCTGGAGGGCCGCATCACCCGGCTCTTCGCGGAGAACGGCGCGCAGTTGGAGGAGCGGCCGCTGCTGCCGTCGATGAGCACCCTGCTGGCGGCCGCCGCCGGTGACGCGGAGGCCGCCGAGCGGGTCAGCAAGGAGGCGCTGGACCTGTTCAACCGCAAGCTCACCGGCCTGCTGCCGGTCGGGTTCACCCCGGAGGGCACCGGACCGCTGCGGGTCCTCGTCACCTACCCGCGGGTCCAGGCGGTGGAGGAGGTGCAGGAGTACCTCACCAAGGCGCTGCGGCTGCCCTCCGACGCGAAGAACGCCGTCGAGTACCGGGGCGTGGAGAGCGACTCGATCACCGTCGTCCTCTTCCGCAGCGAGATGAGCCTCACCGAGGTCCCCGAGGCCCGCAAGGTGCTCCGCCAGTGGGCCAGGGCCAAGAACGACGAGCAGCCCCACGACGTGCTGCGCTGGCGTCAGCGGCTGGGGTACGAGGACGACTGGATGGTCAGCAGCGAGGAGGACCGGCGCACCATCCTGCACCGCCTGCTGTGCTGCCTGTGGAACGGCCAGGTGGACGTGTTGGAGGGCGACACCGCCTCGCCCTCCCGGGTGCGGCTGCGGCTGTTCCCGGAGAAAGGCCCCGGCGTCCCCGGCGTACAGCTGCGGCTCGGGGACTTCCCCGGCGGCATCTCCAGCTGGTCGGAGCTGCTGCGCGCCTACGAGCGGTGGACGGTGCTCGACGAGGAGCAGACCGTCGGGGACTACTGCCGCAAGCTGATGTCGGCCCAGCCGCTGGGCCTCACCCGGGCCGGTACCGCGCCGCACCCGATGTTCGTCGAGCTCGTCGAGCGCGTCGCCCCGCGCCAGCTGGAGCTGCTGGCGGAGCGCCGGGAGCGCGGCGGACCGCGGGTGGACGGCTGGATCCAGCCGCTGTGGGAGTTCTGGGCGGTGACCCTGCCCGCGGCCCTGGACGCCGAGTTCGGGGACCGGCGCGCGATCCAGCCGACGCTGCGGACCCTGCTGGAACACGTACGCGGCGGCACCCCGCGACCGCCCCGCCCCCGGCCCGCCCCGGAGCACCGGCGCCCGGCGGCGGACGACGAGGACTGGGGGACGTCCGCCCCGGTCACCGACGACCGTCTCCGCGACGACCACCCCCGGGAGGACCGTCTCCGCGACGAGCCTCGGCCCGGCTCCCGGTCCGGGGAGTACGAGTACGCGTACGGGACGGGGGACGACCGGAAGGACCCGGAGGACCGGTACGGCGCCGGGGGCGCGCAGGAGGACCGGTACGGCATGAACGGTGCGCGGGACGGGCGGTACGAGTCCGGGGAACGGCACGAGCCGGGCGAGCGGTACGGGGACGGGAGCGGGCACGAGCCGGGCGAGGGGTACGGGTCCGAAGGACCGTACGGGGGCGACCGGTACAACGGGAACGACCGGTACAACGGGAACGACCGCTTCACCCAGGACAGCCGTGACGACCGAGAGGACCGGGGCGACCGGGGCAGCCGTGACGACCGGTTCGGCGCCGGGCCGGGGCCGGTGGACGACCGGTTCCACGCCGATCCGGGGCCCGTGGACGACCGGTTCGCCGCCGGACGAACGCCGGTGGACGACCGGTTCGACGCGTACGGCACCGCCGACACGCGGGAGGACCGCTTCACCGAGGACCGCTTCCGCGACGACCACCCCGCCGAAGGCCGCCCCGCCGAAGGCCGCCCCGCCGAGGGTCGCCCCGCCGAACGCCGGCCCTCCGACGACCGGTACACCGACAACCCGCCCACCGACAACCGCTACACCGAAGACCGCCCCGCCGAGGGTCGCCCCACCGACGACCGGTACACCGACAGCCCGACCGCCGACGACCGCTACACCGAGCCCTGGCCCGCCGACAGCAGGTTCGGCGACGAGGGCGGCTCCGGGCGTGACCCGTACGCGGACAGCGACGACGGCGCCGCCGGGCGCTCGTACCGGAACGGGGGCGCACAGTGACGTTCCCCGACACCACCACCGCCGTCGTCCATCTCGACCTGCGCGCCGGCGCCGCCGCCCTGGCCACGGCGCAGGCCGTACGCGACCGGGTGGCCGAGCAGCTCGGCCGGGCCGGGCTGCCGGAACCGGACTACCCGTTGTTCCTGGTCACCGACACGCCCGCCGGGCTGACCGACCACCAGCTCCAGTACGAACTGCTCTCCGGCTACCGGGCGGTGGGCGACATCCGGATCCTGGTGCTGCTGGTGGGCAGCGCCCCCGGTTCGTACGCCGGCGGGGCGGAGGCGTACGAACCGGACCGCCGGCTGGTACGCCCCACGACGCTGCGGGCGTCCACGACCGGCCTGGTGTGGGCCGGTGACCTCCGTTCCGCCCGGACCGCCCTGGAACGGCCCGAGCCGGACGACCCCGGTGCGCTGGCCGTCCTGGTGGACCTGCTGTCGGTCCCCGATGTCTTCGTCCGGGTCCTGGAGGACCTCAAGGCGCTGCCCGACTCCGTGGCCGCGCCCGGCGTCCGGCTGCTGGAGCAGGACCTGCCGCCCGAGGTCAGGGACCGGGCCTGGCGGGACGCGCTGACCCGGTTCGCGGGGCAGGACACCGGGGGCGGGAGCCCGGTGACCCTGCCCCCGGCCGGCCGGCTGCCCGAACCGCTGGGGGCGCTCGTCGCCGGCCGGGAGGGGCGCGGCCACGGGCACCGGCAGCCGAACGGCCCGGCGGACCTCGCACACCGGACCTGCGCGGACTCCCTGGACCGCGTCGACGAGGACCTCGTCGCGCTGGGGGCCTTCCCCGGTCTGCTGAGCCCCGCCCGGCGGGAGGCGCTGGAGGCGGACCTGGAGCGGGCGCGCGAGGATCTGGGCGCGTTCCGGGCCCTGGTGGAGCGGGCGCTCCAGGGCGGCGGCAGCGGTGCGGCCGCCCCCACCGCGGAGGCCGCCGCCCGGCTCGGCGCGCTCGGGCTGCGGGTGCCCCCGGCCGAGAGCGCGGGCGAGCGGGTCGGGGAGGGCCTGCGCGAGCTGGCGCGCACGCTGCTGGGCGAGGGGCTGGCGCTGCGGTCGGTGGCCCAGCACTTCACCGCGCTGGCCGGACGCGGGGGGGCGGGGGCCCGCGCCCCCCCCCCGGCACCGCCCCACC
>NZ_JBEYKR010000092.1:0-28440 GCF_040703535.1 Streptomyces sp. NPDC007346 | reverse complement strand
AGGCGCTGGGACGGCTGCCCCAGGGGGCCGAGACCCCCTGAGGGGTGCCGGCGGGGGTACGCGCTTTGACCCGGACGCCGAGGCGCGCACCCTCAGGGCCTACCTCAGTGGCGCGGGCCCAGCAGTCCGTGCAGGCGGCTGCCCGTGCTGTTGTCCACCGACTGGGCCGCCGCCTTCGCGGCCGGCAGCGGCTTCGGGTCCGGGAGCGCCGCGCAGACCGCGTCCGCCTCGCTGCCGCCCCGGCCGCGCGGGACGGTCCCGTCGGTCAGATAGGCCGTCAGGTGCCGGTCCAGGCAGGCGTTGCCGCTCAGCGTGATGCCGTGGTTGCCGCCGCCCTCCTCCACCACCAGGCTGGAGCCCCTGAGCTTGCGGTGCATGGCCACCGCGCCCGCGTACGGGGTCGCCGCGTCGCCGGTGGCCTGGAGGATCAGCGTCGCCGGGAGGCGGTCGTTGGCCACCTGGACCGGGTTCAGCGGCGCCACCGGCCAGTCCGCGCACGGCGCGTTGTACCAGGTGTTGTTCCACGCCATGAAGGGTGCCTTGGCGTGGATCCGGCGCGCGTCGTTGCGCCAGGTGCTCCAGTGCCGGGGCCAGCCGGCGTCGCGGCACTCGACGGCGGTGTAGACGGAGTAGCTGTTGTCGCCGCCCGCGCCGGTGGCACCGAAGTTCTCGTACGCCTTCACCAGCGCCCCGGTGTCCTGGTCGTTCACGTACGCGGCGAACGCCTCGGCGAGGTAGGGCCAGTAGCCGTTGTAGTACCCGCCGGGCAGGAAGGTGTCCTCCAGCTCGCTCGCCCCGACCCTGCCGTCCACCGGCTCCGCCGCCACGGCCGCGCGCATCCGGTACCAGGCGGCCTCGACCCCGGCCGGGTCGGTGCCCAGTCCGTACGTCGCGTCGTGCTTCGCGACCCAGGCCGCGAACGCCTTGTGGCGGTCGTCGAAGGCGTGGTCCTGGTTGAGGTTGCCCTGGTACCAGACGTCGTCGGGCCCGACCACCGAGTCCAGGACCAGACGCCGCACCCGCTCCGGATGGAGCTTCGCGTAGACGGCGCCCAGATAGGTGCCGTACGAGTAACCGAAGTAGTTGATCTGCTCCGAGCCCAGGGCCCGGCGGATCACATCGAGGTCCTTCGCGGCGCTGACGGTGTCCATGTACGGCAGCACGTCGCCGTGCTTCTCCCCGCAGGCGCGGGCGAAGGCCGCCGCGCGGTCGCGGTTGACCCGCTCGTCACGGTAGGAGGCGGGCACCGAGTCCGGGCGCACCGGGTCGGAGTGGCCGGGCAGGCAGTTCAGCGCCGGGCTGCTCCTCCCGACCCCGCGCGGGTCGAACCCGATCACGTCGTACTGGGCGGCCACCTTCTCCGGCAGCGCCGAGGCCACGAACCCGGCCATCGACAGGCCGCTGCCGCCGGGCCCGCCCGGGTTGACCAGCAGCGGCCCCTGGAAGGTCTTCGCGGTGTGCGGGACGCGGGACAGGGCGAGGGTGACCTGGCGGCCCGAGGGGTCGGTGTGGTCCAGCGGGGCGTCGACCTTCGCGCACTGGAGCGTCGGATGGTTCTCCGTCGGACAGTCGGTCCAGGCGAGCTCCGGGGCGGGCGGCGCGCTCGCCCCGAAGGCGGCGGCCGGGGCCGGGGCGGCGGCCAGCAGACCGGCGACCGTCGCACCGGCCGCGACCAGGATTCCTGCACGTTTCGTCATGGGGCCTCCCGAGGTGGAGGGGACGCGGCGGCGGATGGGCCGGTCCCCGCCGCATGCTCCCCGAGATCCACGGGCCGGGCGCCGATTCCGCGCGGAGTTGACCCGTACGGTCACGCCATCGGCCCTGCGGAAGGCGGGCGCGGGTGCCACGAGGGGCGGCGGGCGCAGCCGTCGTGCGGGAGGCGGCAGGCGTCACGGGGAGGCGGCGCGGGACTCACAGGCGTCACAGCAGCGTGAGCTGTGTCGGTCCCGGCTCCGGCTCGTCCCTCGCCTCGTCCTGCGCCGTCCGCGCGGGCGTGATCCGGCGGGCCTCGCCCCGGTGCGCCGGGCCGATCCCGAACTCGTCCGCCAGCTCGTGCACCTGGCGGGTGATCCGGCGCTGGTACCAGGTGGGGGCGTACGAGCCGCCCGCGTACATCCGCTCGTACCTCGGCACCAGGTGTGGATGGTGGAGCCCGAGCCAGCGCAGGTACCACTCGCGGGCGCCGGGGCGCAGATGCAGGACCAGCGGGGTCACCGAGGAGGCCCCCGCCGCCGCGATGGCCGACACGGTGGCGCGCAACTGCTCCGGGCCGTCGCCGAGGAAGGGGATGACCGGGGCCATCAGGACCGAGCAGCCGATCCCGCTGTCCGTGAGGGCGCGTACGACGTCGAGCCGGCGTTCGGGGGAGGGGGTGCCGGGTTCGACCGTGCGCCACAGCTCGCGGTCGGTGAAGCCGACGGAGACCGAGACGCCGACCTCGGTGACCTCGGCGGCCTGCCGCAGCAGCTCCAGGTCCCGCAGGATCAGGGTGCCCTTGGTCAGGATCGAGAAGGGGTTCGCGCGGTCGCGCAGGGCGCTGATGACGCCCGGCATGAGCCGGTAGCGCCCCTCCGCCCGCTGGTAGCAGTCGACGTTGGTGCCCATCGCGACGTGCTCGCCCCGCCAGTGCCGGGAGGCCAGCTCCCGCTGGAGCAGTTCGGCGGCGTTGACCTTGACGACGATCTGGGAGTCGAACCCGATGCCGGTGTCCAGATCCAGATAGCTGTGCGTCTTGCGGGCGAAGCAGTACACACAGGCGTGCGAGCAGCCCCGGTAGGGGTTCACCGTCCATTCGAACGGCATCCGCGAGGCCCCGGGCACCCGGTTCAGGATCGAACGGGCCCGGATCTCGTGGAACGTGATGCCCCGGAATTCCGGGGTGTCGAAGGTGCGCGTGGTCACCGCGTCCGCGGCGAAGAGCGCGCTGTTGCCGGTCATGGGGCTGTTTTCGACCAGATTGTCCCAGCGCATGGACGCCTCCTCGGTAGCACTGGCCACAGAATAGAACACTTGTTCCCTTGATCGTGCGGACCAGGCCTCGGGCGGCCCACGGCCCTGAACCCCGGGCGGCCCGCGGGCCGGCGATTTTGAGGGGCCGTACCGGAGGTGGTTGGCTCAGCCCGGGAGACCCCCCAACCCCCGGATCACCCCGGACAACCGAAGTGCTGGAGGAACAGCCATGGCGCAGGTCGAGGCCACGACGGAGCGGATCATCGCGGCGGACGCGGAGGCGGTGTTCGACGCGCTGGCCGACTACAAGGACGTCCGCGGCAAGGTGCTGACCGCGCACTTCAGCGAGTACGAGGTCCGGGAGGGCGGCGACGGCGAGGGCACCCTCGTCCACTGGAAGCTCCAGGCGACCAGCAAGCGGGTCCGCGACTGCCTGCTGGAGGTCACCGAGCCGACCGACGGGCAGCTCGTCGAGAAGGACCGCAACTCCTCCATGGTCACCACCTGGACCGTCACCCCGGCCGGTGAGGGGAGGTCCAAGGCCGTCGTCACCACCGTCTGGGACGGCGCGGGCGGCATCGGCGGCTTCTTCGAGCGGACCTTCGCCCCCAAGGGCCTCGGCCGGATCTACGACGAGCTGCTCCAGAACCTCGCCACCGAGGTCGAGAAGTAGGCTCCGCACGCACGCCGGAGCCTCGAACGGCCCGGCTCCCGCTCGACGGCCGGCCTCACCGGAACGGGTGGTCTTCCGGGGTGGCCGGTTGTGCGCCGTAACGGCTCCCACCGGCACCTAAGCCCTCCGAACGCGCCCTGCGCGCCCCTCATCACGTTTGCCCCGCCTCACCGCGCGATGCGAGAAATGGGCGGCGCAGGTGCGACGAAGGGGAGCGTTACGTGGTGGGCGGTGTCACGCTGGTGAAGGACGAGCCGGACGGTACGGCGGCTCGCGGGGGAGAGCCGCCACCGCCGGTCGGCCCCGGCGCGCTCCCGACGGCCGAGGAGATCAGCCCCCGCCGGGTCCGCATGGTCTTCCTCGGGCTGATGCTCACCCTGCTGCTCGCGGCGCTCGACCAGATGATCGTCGCCACCGCCCTGCCGAAGATCGTCGGTGAGCTGCACGGCCTGGAGAAGATGTCCTGGGCGGTCACCGCCTACCTCCTCGCCTCCACCATCGTCCTGCCGCTCTACGGCAAGCTCGGCGACCTCTTCGGCCGTAAGGGCGTCTTCCAGTTCGCGATCGTCGTCTTCGTCATCGGCTCCGCGCTGGCCGGCTGGTCGCGGACCATGGAGGAGCTGATCGCCTTCCGCGCGATCCAGGGCATCGGCGGCGGTGGCCTCATGATCGGCGTCCAGGCGATCATCGCGGACATCGTCCCGCCCCGGGAGCGCGGCCGCTACATGGGGCTCATCGGCGCGGTCTTCGGCCTCGCCTCGGTGGCCGGACCGCTGCTCGGCGGGTTCTTCACCGACCACGCGTCCTGGCGCTGGTGCTTCTACATCAACGTGCCGTTCGGGCTGGTCACGTTCGCCGTGATCGCCGTCGTGCTCAAGCTCCCCAAGCCCGCCGTACGCCCCCGACTCGACGTCCTGGGCGCCCTGTTGCTCGCCGTCGCCTCCACCTGCCTGGTGCTGGTGACCAGTTGGGGCGGTACCGAGTACGCGTGGGCCTCGCCCACCATCCTCGGCCTGACGGCCGGAGCCGTCGTCACCACGCTGCTCTTCGTCGCCGTCGAGCACCGCGCGGCCGAACCGGTCATCCCGCTACGGCTGTTCCGCGACTCGGTCTTCAACATCACCGGTCTGGTCGGCGCAGTCATCGGTGTGGCGCTCTTCGGCGCCGCCAGCTATCTGCCGACCTACCTCCAGATGGTCGACGGGGCCAGCGCCACCGAGTCCGGGCTCCTGATGCTCCCGATGATGCTGGGCATCGTCGCCGGCTCCGTCGTCTCCGGCCAGCTCATCACCCGCACCGGCCGCTACCGCCTCTACCCCATCGTCGGCAGCGCCGTCTCCGTCGTCGGCATGTGGCTGCTCTCCGGGCTCGAGGCGGGCACCTCCCGCCTGGCGTACAGCCTCTGGCAGGCCGTCCTCGGCACCGGCATCGGCCTGGTCATGTCGGTCCTCGTGCTCGCCGTGCAGAACTCCGTACGCCCCGCCGACCTCGGCACCGCCACCAGCGCCAACAACTACTTCCGGCAGATCGGCGGCAGCGTCGGCGCCGCGATCTTCGGCACGCTGTTCGCCGGGCGGCTCTCCGACGCCCTCGACCTCCGCCTGCCCACGGGCGTGGAACTGCCCGCCCCCGAGTCGATCACCCCGCAGATCGTCCACGCGATGGAGCCCGCGCTGCGTGACGCCTACATCCAGGCGTACGTCGACGCGATGCCGCGCATCTTCCTCTACCTCGTGCCGGTGCTCGTCCTCGGCCTGATCCTCGCCTTCTTCCTCAAGGAGAAACCGCTGGTGTCCCACCACAGCCCCGAAGCGGCCACCGAGCCCACCCCGATCCCCGCCGCCCGCACCGACTCCGGCAGGCCCACGGCCGGATACCTCTCCGGCGTGCCCGTCTGCGGCAGCGTCCAGCACTCGGACGGTACGAAAGTGCCCAGGGCCGCCCTCACCCTCATCGACGTCCAGGGGCAGCAGGTCGGGCGCGGGGCGAGCGGCGAGGACGGGGGATACGCGCTGAGCGTCCCGGGCGCCGGCAGCTACGTCCTCATCGCAGCGGCGGGCGGTCACCAGCCGCAGGCCGTCAGCGTCACCGTGGGCGACCGGCCCGTGGAACTGGACGTGGTCCTCGGCGGGGCCGGCCGGCTCGCCGGGTCCGTCCTGACGCCGGACGGGGCGCCGGTCCGGGACGCGGCCGTCACCCTCACCGACGTACGCGGCGAGGTCGTCGCCTCCACCCGCACCGGGTATGAGGGCGGCTACGTCATCACCGAGCTGGTCGCCGGCGAGTACACCCTCGCCGCCAGCGCCCCCGCCTTCCGCCCCGCCGCCCTCCCCGTCAGCGTCCAGGCCGCCCGCGAGACCCGGCAGGACATCGAACTGGCGGGCGGGGCCGTGCTGCGCGGCGTCGTCCGGGCCACCGGCGGCCGGCCGGTGGAGGACGCCCGGGTCACCCTGCTGGACGCGGCGGGCAACGTGGTGGACACCCTCACCACCGGGCCCGACGGCTCGTTCCGGTTCGTGGACCTGTCGTCCGGCGAGTACACGGTGATCGCCGCCGGATACCCGCCGGTCGCGACCGTGCTCCAGGTGGCGGGCGGGGGCCGCACGGAGAGGGACCTCCAGCTGGGGCACGAGGACTGAGGCGTACGGGGTCGAGCTGAGCCCGTGAGCCCGGTGCGGGTTCACAGGCTCGGCGCACCCTGGTGGCTTTCGGAACGGTCACGCCCGACCTGGCCGGCCGGTGCGCGCTCAGAGGCTCGGCACCCCGGCCTCCCGCACCGCGTCCCCCCGCACCAGCCGCATCAGCGCCCGCGCCCCCGGGCTCAGGCTCCCCGCCGCCGGAAGCACCACCACGCTCTCGCACACCGCCCGCCGCCCGCCCGCCGGCTCCACCTCCACCGCGACCAGCCGGGCCGCCTCCGGCTTGCGGGAGAAGTGGTGCGGCACCACCGCGATACCCAGCCCCTCCTGCACCAGCTCCAGCAGGCTGTGGACGTCGTTGACCTCGAGGCCCACCGTCCGCCGGGCCCCCGCCGCCGCGAACGCCTCGTCCGCCGCACGCCGCGGCCCCCAGTCCGGGTGGAAGTCGATGAACGACTCACCCGGCAACTCCTCCCACGCCACCTGGGCCCGCCCGGCGAACCGGTGCCCCGCCGCGCACAGCACCACCATCTCCTCCCGCGCCAGCGGCATCAGCTCCCCGCGCCACTCCGCCGGGCTCACCGTGGCCGCGAACGCGAGGTCCAGGCGCCCCCCGGCCACCCCGTCCAGCAGGCTGCTGGTCCCCTCCTGGCGCAGCCGCAGCTCCATCTGCGGGTGCTCCCGGTGGAACGCGGCCAGCAGCCGCGCCGGGCTCACCCCCGCCACGCACTGCTCGACCCCCAGCGTCAGCGTCCCGCGCAGCAGCCCCCGTACGGCGTCGACCGCGTCCCGCGCCGCCCGCGCGCCCGCCAGCGTGCGTTCCGCCTCCACCAGCAGCGCCCGCCCCGCCTCGGTGAGCCGGACCGTCCGCGTGGTGCGGCTGAACAGCGGCGTCCGCAGCTCCTGCTCCAGCGCCCGTACGGAGGCCGAGAGCCCGGACTGCGAGACGGCGAGGCGCTCGGCGGCGCGGGTGAAGTGCTGCTCCTCGGCGACGGCGACGAAGTGCTCCAGCTGACGCAGTTCCATGATTGAGCAATGTAGGCGATGAATCCGAGCGGAATCTCCTGTTGGACTGCTGGATCGATCTGCGGAAACCTGGACCCCGCCCCCGCGCCGGTCCCGGCGCGCCACCCCCGTACCTCCAGCGGAGCCTCCCCATGTACCTGCCGTCCGCCGACCGCTACTCCGCCATGCCCTACCGGCGCACCGGCCGCAGCGGCCTGCTGCTGCCCGCGCTCTCCCTCGGCCTCTGGCACAACTTCGGCGGCGACCGGACCCCCGACGAGCAGGGCCGCATCCTGCGCCGCGCCTTCGACCTGGGCATCACCCACTTCGACCTGGCCAACAACTACGGCCCGCCGCCCGGCTCCGCCGAACTCACCCTGGGCCGCGCGCTCGCCGGCGACTTCGCCAGGCTGCGCGACGAGATCGTCATCTCGACCAAGGCCGGCTACCACATGTGGGACGGTCCGTACGGGGAGTGGGGCTCGCGGAAGTACCTGCGCTCCTCCCTGGACCAGAGCCTGAAGCGCCTGGGCGTCGAGTACGTCGACATCTTCTACTCCCACCGCCCCGACCCCGAGACCCCGCTCGAGGAGACGATGGGCGCGCTCGACACCGCCGTACGCCAGGGCAAGGCCCTCTACGTCGGCCTCTCCAACTACTCCGCCGAGCAGACCCGCGAGGCCGCCGCGATCCTCAAGGACCTCGGCACGCCCCTGCTCATCCACCAGCCCCGCTACTCGATGCTCGACCGGCGCCCCGAGGACGGGCTGCTCACCGCGCTCGACGAGCTGGGCGTCGGCTCCATCGCCTACTCCCCGCTGGAGCAGGGCATCCTCACCGACCGCTATCTGCACGGCATCCCGGCCGGCTCCCGGGCGGCGGGCGCCAGCCCGTTCCTCACCCCCGACGCGGTCACACCCCAGCTGGTGGAGCGGCTGCGCGCCCTGGACGCCCTCGCGAAGGAGCGCGGCCAGTCCCTCGCCCAGCTGGCCCTGGCCTGGGTGCTGCGCGGTGGCCGCCTCACCTCCGCCGTCGTCGGCGCGAGCAGCGTCACCCAGCTGGAGAACAGCGTGCAGGCCGTGCGGAACCTGGAGTTCAGCGCCGAGGAGCTGGCCCGGACCGAGGAACTGCTGGCCGGGGCCCAGACCGGCTGACGCTCGCCGGGGCACCGGGGCCTTCGCCCCGCCTGCCACGAAGACGCCGACCGTGCGCCGCAGTGCGGTGGCGGACGTCTCCGTCTCCGGCGCCCCTCGGACGGAGACCGCCGGGGCTTGCAGGAGGGGCGGGCACGGTCAGCTGTTCTTCGCCGAGCGGGATGAGGTCCGGGAGCGTCAGGACACCAGGAAAGCGGAATCCCAGGGGGTGGGCTCTCCAGGGTCGGCGTAGGACCGCAGCGCGAGGGCGAGCCCTGAGACCCCTTCCAGGAGACCGGCCGGCTCGTTGCCCGGTGTGAGGTAGGCCAGGCCGATCTCGAAGGGAGCGGGCAGGCCGTCCTCGAAGGTGTCGATGATCTGTTCCGCAGCGGTGTCGACAAGGGCCGTGACACGTCCGCCGTTCGGGCCGTCGGTGAAGTGGCGCAGCACATGCATGTTCCCCGCCCAGCCGTGGCAGAACGACCAGTGGTCGACGTGCCAGAGGTCGAGGGGAAGGTCGCACAGTGCGTCGACCGAGGCCTGCGCGGTGCGCAGCCAGGATTCCTCACCGAGGGCCCGGCCGGCGATCTGCAGGGCACGGGAGACCCCCGGAGCTCCGTAACACCAGGAGACCCGACTGCGGACGTGGGGGATGGACGGGTCAGCCCACTGGGCGAGGGAGACGTAGTTGGGCCAGAACGTGCCGTACCGGTCCTCACCTCGGAACCGTTCCAGAAGGCCGACGATACGGGCGATGGCCGATGCCTGGCCGGGGACGGCCGCCCCTTCTGCGAAGGCGGTGGAGAGGACGGCGAGCGGGCCGGCGATGCCGTGGGCCAGTCCGAGGTTGAGGTGTCCGAGCTCGCGCACGGCCGGGGCCGTTCGCGGGTGCCAGTTCGGGGGGCTGGTGGACCAGAACCGCGGCACGTGCTCACCGTGGTGCTCGGCCGGCTCGACCATGGCTGTGAGGCAGGTGAGGGCACGCTCGGTGGCGCCGTCGCCGCCCAGGCCGCGCAGCAGGAGATGACGCGTTATGCCGGCGAGGCCCTCCAAGGCGTCGAAACGGGTCATCGACCCGAGGGGCTCGCTCTCCACGTGCTCGCAGATCGCGTGGGTCGCCTGTACGGCTTCGGCGTCGAGGGACTCCAGGGCACGCCCGTACCCGCCGCCGGCTCCCTGGGCCAGCGCCACTGCGAAGCCCAGGCCGCACAGGTCGTAGTGCAGCCCGAACCGAGGTGTCGGGAGCTGTTTCATGGCTGCCGCCGCAGCGCTGAGGTACCGGTGCGCGGCGGCTCGTTCCTCGGCGTCACCACCGGTGGCGCGGGACGTGTGGAGCAGGGAGAGGCCCGCGAACCCACTGGCCAGGGAGACCAGGGGGGCGTCGGGCTTCGGTGGGGCCAAGTTGAGGGGGTCTCGCAGGTGATCCGCGATCCTGTCCGCCGTGCGCCGTGCCTTCTCCGCGTGCTTCGGTGCTGCTGTCGTCGGTGCTGCTGTGCTCATCTCGGCGGCCTCCCGGCTCATACGGCGGCCCCCCGGGCCGCTTTGTTCACGTGTCGGGCGCGGCCCTGGTGTGCTCGGGCCACGTGGCTCAGCAGGGTCAGGCTGCGTGTCTCCCGACCGGTGTCGATGCCGATCAGCCGGTTGTGGTGCATGTGCAGCAGTGCGCCGACCGTTCCGTCCTGCCAGACCCACCGCCCGTGCTTCCCGAGACCGGGGAGTATGTGCGGGCCCATGGCGTGCGCTGCTTCGGCCAGGCGTCCGAGCGAGGTCAGTGCCTCAGGGGCCAGCAGGGGGGCGAGGTGCTGCTCGGTGGCCCCGGGCACCACGATGCGGGACGCCTCGCGCACCTCATCGCGGGAAGGGCGGTCGATCGTCTGCCGGGGGAAGGTCCCGGTCACCCAGGCGGGCCAGTCCCAACTACCGAGGGCGTCGAGGACGACGCCGTAGCCGGCGACGACCAGCAGATCACGGGAGAGGGAGAGCCGACCGGACGCGGTGCTCCGCAGGGCGTTGACAGTCCACTCGCTGTCGGCGCAGAAGAGACGTTCCGCGGCCTCCATGCCCGCTGGGCCTCCATAGCGCGCGTACTCGGGTTCATAGGCCGGCAGGCTGTAGTCCGCGATCCATCCTTGAGTGCGCAGCATGGCGCAGTGGTCGAGGACTTCCTTCCATGCCGCGGCGGGGAAGACACCCGCCTTGCTCCGCATGCGCAAGCGCAGCTGGGGCGCGGGGTGGTTGTACCGGATGAAGAACCAGCGGTCGATCTCCTCCGCGACGCTCTGTACGAGGCGGGGCAGGTGCCGGGTCACGAGCTCTTCGTGGACCTCGGGAACGCAGCGCAACTCGACGTACGCCCACTCGCCTCCCGGAGGGTGACCGGGACCTTCGCCGTTGGCGATCTGGGTGGCGTCCAGCACACGGCGAGGGCGGGCGGGGAGCGCCGCGGCTCCACGGGAGGGCTTCCTCGCGAGGAGGGGGACGGTCAGCTCACTGCTGTGACCGTTCAGCCAACCGTAGACATCGCCGAGATCCCGAGGGCTCTCGGTCACCGAGGAAGCGCCGTTCAGAACCTCACGTCGGAACATCTCCCGTTGCAGAGCACTGTCGAGGTCGATCTCGGAGAGCTGGTCGTAGTGACCCACGTTGATCCGGGCACGCACTCCCAGCCGGGCGCGCCAAGCCGCCACGGCATCGGCCCAGCCCTCCCGTTCGTCGGCGCCGGCCCGCAGGGCGGCCCCGACGCGCCAGGTCCTGGGCACCAGGACGCTCTTCCCGCGGCGAATGCGGGGGAGGGAGGGAAGAGAGGACAGAGAGCCCCAGTGCCACGGCTGCCAGACCTTCGCGTCGCCGGTGTAGCGGAGCTCCGCGAGAAGCCGCGCCGGATTCGGGGCCCCGGAGGTCAGGGAAAGGACATGCGGGACGACAGGAAGGACCTCCTGCCCCGTCCGCTCCCAGTAGAGGCGCAGCATGTCGCCGTCGGCCGCGACGAGCAGTTCCCGCCAGTCGATGTGTCCGGGGGCCGCCGGGTCGCAGTGCTTCGCGACGGGGATGACGTGTTCGAGCAGCCTGGGTGTCTGGGTCACGTTGGCGGCCCGCGCCAGCACCGGCATGAAGTCCACCTGCGCGACCAACGCGTTCGGGTCCGCACCGGCCAGGAGTGCCCCCAGGTCCGCTGCCGAACCGGTGAGTTCCGCGAAGCGGCCGGCCATGGACCCCGCCGTGAGAGTCCCCGCGGTCGGGACGGCCCACAGGCTGAAGTCACCCGACTCCAGGGCCGGCAGGCTCGTGGCCAGGAGTTGGACGCAGACCTCCAGGGAATCGGGGGCGTGGCTGCTGTTGCTGCTCAGGGAACGGACGTCGTCGTCGGTCAGACAGACTTCGTGCTGTCCGCCGGCCAGGCCACGGTGGGCCAGCGCCGCGAGCGCCTCCGTGCGCGCGTCCGCCGCGGCGGAGTGCGGCCGGGCGCCGGAAGGGAACACCGCGCTGGAGACGGGATTGATGTATCCCTGCGGGTACCCGAGCCCCTTGTGCGGGTCGACAAGGTCCCGCAACCGCACCACACCGTGCGCCCCGTAGGCGTCGAGGAACGCCAGGCGGTAGGCCCTCATGTGCGCGTACGCCTCGCTCGGCGGTGTCATGGCCCACAGATCCGCTGTGAACCGTTCGACCTCCTTCGTCACGGAAGGCGGCAGTTCGACCGAGGCGGGTGCCCGCAGGTCCACCTGCGGTGGTGCGGTCACCGTGCGCAGGTCCACCTGGGCGGCGGAAGCGGGGCGGTCGCCGCCGTGCAGCGAACGGACTTCCAGCAGGAGGTCGTGCCACGCCTTGTGGCCCTCTCCCAGGGGCGTCTCGGCGTAGAGCCGCAGGGCGCCACGCAGCCGCTCCAGCCCTGCGGCCTCGGACGAGCCCGCGGGGAGGGCCCCGGCCAGCCGGCCGAGGCCCGCGTCGTCGAGGCGGGGGGCCGTCAACCCGGTGAGGAGGACGTCATGGAGCACCAGGCCGTGCAGAAACGCGTCGAGCTTCGGCTCATCGAACTCAGGGAAGCGTCGGCCGGCCGCGGCGAGCAGTTCGGCATACCGGACGGGAAGAGCGGCCCGCTCGCGTACCCAGGTCAGGACGGGCGTGATGCGCAGGGAGGTCTCCTGGCTGCGCTGCGTCCTCGCGTCGTCGGCAGGCTCGGACCGGGTCCGGGCATGAGGGACCACCAGACGGCCCCCGCGCTCGGTGAACACGTTGTTCGTCACGACGGTCGTGGCGGCTCGGATGTGAGGACGGGAGAGCCACTCGCGCGCGAGGCTGTCGAACCAGCCGGCGTCCGGGCGTACAGCTTTGATGGCGTCACCGTCGAGCGTGGCCCTGGCCTTCGAGCCGTACCGGGCACGTGCGACCCCTGCGTACAGGCCGAAGGGGGTGGGGCGGCCGCTCATCCTGCGCGCGTACCGGGTTACCGAGATGGCGGTGCGCAGCGCCCTCTTCGCTCCGACCTGCTCACCGGCGACGACCTTCTCGACCGTGTGCGTGAGGTCGGGGCTGGAGACGGCCATGGCCTCGGTGAGCGCTGGGTTGTCGACGATCCGGCGGATGTAGTCGCACAGCTGCTCCTCGGTCGCTTCCGCGCCGTCGAAGGAGGCCAGTATGTCGTCGTCGAAGACGTCGTGCGGGAGCGTCGTCACCCGAAGAGTGAGAGGTTCCGCTGCCGAGAACAGGTTGTGAGGCTCCATGGGACCGTTCTGTAGGTTTCGGTATGTCGTCCGCACCGCGCAGTGAGCATTGAGCAGTGAGCCCATTGGCCGGAGATTGCGGTCAGGTTGTGTCCGCGTTCGATTCCTGCGACCAGGAAAGGAGCGCCTCCCGCTACTCGGCAAGGGAGGAGCGTCCCCAGGGGGCACATCGACCGCAGGGCCGTTCCTGAAAATAGTTTGACGTCAAATCAGTACGCTGTATGCGTTCCTCTGGGGGGCGCAATTTCAGCCGCCAATGGCCGGTATCTGTCAGGTGGGCGGCTGATTTACGACGTCTGCGTCCGATGCGGGAGGGCGAGGCGGGCGGCGCCCGGAGTGGTCCCCGCCCGCCTCGCATCACATCACCTCAAGGATGTCAACAGCAGCTCGGGTTGCAGCCATTGGTGAAGCCGCAGGAGGTGCCTGTGGCGCCCGAGTCGCACGTGTTGCGCGTGACCATCATCGCCGGTCGGAGGGCCGCGTCACCGGTCAGGTGCATATGGATGTCGAGGTCCAGGTCCGAGAGATCCGCGTCGATGGATTCGTCGATGAATACCGGAGTGCCCATAGTGAACTCCTTTGGAATGCGATGGCGGAAGGTTGCCGTTCGGCCGAAGCCTCCCGTACTCGGCTATCACGAGCAGGAGTGGCCTCGGCTTCTTTGACATTCGCATGGATGATCTAGATCTGCCAGGGTTTTGCTTTGGTCAATTGCTCATTCCTCGGATGTTGTTCCAATTTGGCGGAGGTTGCCCGGAATCACCTGAGGAGGGGGACGTGCGGTGATCTGTGCCGTGCGGTGCGTGTGGAGCGTTCACCGGTCCGATGAAAGGGCGAGGAGTTCCGAGAACAGCCCGCCGGCATTGACCAGGTCCTCGTAACTTCCCTGCTCCGTGATCCGGCCGTTCTCCATGCAGATGATGCGGTCCGCGATTCTGGTGTTCTCCAGGCGGTGTGTGACCACGATGGTTATGCGGTCGTCCGCGAGGGCCTTGATCTCCTCGAAGATGGCGTGTTCCCCGCGCGGGTCCATCTGGGAGGTCGGCTCGTCCAGGACGAGGAGCGCGGGCTTGCGGTACAGCGCCCGCGAGCAGGCGAGGCGCTGCCACTGCCCTCCGGAGAGCTCGACGCCGCCGAAGAGTTCACGCGCCAGGAGGGTGTCGATACCGTGAGGCAGCTTGTCGACGGCCTCGCGCATCCCCACGGCGTCGATCGCCTCCCACACCTCCGTGTCGTCGAGGGTGCGCGGCTGGCCCAGGGTGACGTTCTCACGCACCCTCAGCGGCCACTGGGCGAAGAGCTGTGGTACCAGGCCGGTGTTCCGCCACAGGCTTGCGGGGTCGGTGTCCGCGAGGTCGGTTCCGTTCCAGGTGGCACGGCCCTCGTGGGCGAGGTGGATGCCGGTCAGCAGGCGGGTCAGCGTCGACTTTCCGGACCCGTTCACACCGACGATGGCGAGGATCTCGCCGCGGCGCAGTGTCAGTGAGACGCCGTCGACAGCGGGAGCGGCCTTGTCCGGGTACCGGTACACCACATCCTCGAGTCTGATCTCCTCCAGCGGTGCGGAGACCTCCAGCTTCCCCCGTCGCGGCGCCAGCCCGGTGGCGGTGTCCAGGAAGGACTGCATGTCATTGAGGTACAGACTCGTGTGGAACACGGCCGCACCGCTGTTCACGAGCTGGGACAGCGCGGCCAGCGTCGTCTGTACCGCCACGACCGCCGTGGCCGCGATCGCCGGAGCCACCCGTCCGGTGATCGCCAGCCAGCCGAGGACGGTCCAGGTGCCGGTGAGACACAGGCCGCCGACCGCGGAGGACATCAGGGTGATGCGCAGAGTCCGGGGTGCGGCGGTGAGCGTCCGGCCGTCGATGCGTTCGGACAGCGACCGATACCAGAACAGCAGGTAGTCGGTCATGCTGTTGGCCCGTACCTCGTCGGCGAACTTGGAGTTCGTCGCCCACCAGCGCATCATCCCGCGGACATTGTGGTCCGACACGTTCGCGTAGTGGATCTCGTAGTCCACCCTGGCTGACAGAACGGCTCCGACGCCGGCCGGGACCACCGCGAGAAGCATCAGCGGAAGCATCAGGGGATGCAGTACCGACAGCACCCCGCCGGCCGCGACCATCCTGATGAGTCCGGACATGAAGCGCTGTGCGTCGGTGACCATGACCTGCGTGCGCATCACCCCCATCTCGGCGGCTTCCTGCTTGTCGGCGAAGCCGCCGACGGCGTAGGCGGCGGCCTCCACCCGGCAGACGGCCTCCACCAGTGCGGTGTCCGCGGCTGTGATCAGCCTCGGGGTGATGCGACGCTCGCCATAGGTGGACAGCGCACCCGAGAGCCGGGCGGTCGCCGCCGCGGCGGCGACGATCAGCAGGGCCGGCAGGGCGTTCCGCAACCGGTCGTCGACCGGGCCGGCTCCCAGCAGCGGGCCCATGACGTTGGCGGTGGCCGACAGCAGAATCCCGGTGGCGACTCCGGTCATCAGCTGACAGGCGAGCAGCAGCCCGACCCCCTTGGGGTCGATCCGCCAAGCCATCCGGGCTATGCGCCGCAGCACTTCGGGCAACCGGCTGCACAGCTCCCTGAAGGACACTTCGTCCAGGGGGTTCGCGCCCTGCTCGCTGCTGTACTTGATCTCGGCAGGGGCGGGCGCGGGGGCTCCTGGTGATTCCGGTGCGGCGGAACCCTCCGGGGGTTCGGCTTTGGCGTCGACAGGGCTCAAGGGGACTCCTGTGCGGGGTTGTTGCGCATATCGCCGAGGCGAACACCGCGGGGGCGGTGTGCTGGCCTGGCCTGGGAAGTCGGTCAGCCTATCGAACGCCTGTCGGCCGTGCGGGGTGGATGCCCAGGGGTGAGCGGGCGGGCCGCACCGCGCGTCCGGCGGCCCTCCGGCACCGCAGGCCGGGCCCGGAGCCACACGTACGCCCGGCCGCCGACCCGACCGCCTTCGGGAGGGGGGAACGCACGCCCGGACTGTGGCTCGGCCAAGCCTTGTCGCGTAGCGTGAGCCATTGTGAAGATCTCTCGCACTGTGCTCCCGGGAGCCTGCGCGCTTCCGCGGCCCGGGTGGTTGCCGTCCGTCGCCGGGGCCGAAGCGCGCGTCCTCGGCCTGCGGTGGGGTGGTGGAGCATGAAGATCCTCATCAGCGCCGACATGGAGGGCGCCACCGGAGTGACCTGGCCGGCCGATGTGCTGCCGGGCACCCCGCAGTGGGAGCGCTGCCGGCCGATGTTCACCTCCGACGTGAACGCGGCCGTCCTCGGGTTCCACGACGGCGGAGCGGACGAGGTCCTGGTCAACGAGGCCCACTGGTCGATGCGGAACCTGCTGCTGGAGCGGATGGACGAACGCGTCCAGATGCTCACCGGCAAGCACAAGTCGCTCTCGATGGTGGAGGGCATCCAGCACGGCGACGTGGACGGCGTCGCCTTCGTCGGCTACCACACGGGAGCCGGCACGGAGGGGGTCCTCGCCCACACCTACCTCGCCAACTCCATCACCGGGGTCTGGCTCAACGGCGTCCGCGCCAGTGAGGGCCTCCTCAACGCCCACGTCGCCGCCGAGTACGGCGTCCCGGTCGTCCTGGTCACCGGCGACGACCTGACCTGCGTGGACGCCGAGGGGTACGCCCCGGACGCCCGCAAGGTCGCCGTCAAGGACCACGTATCGCGGTACGCGGCCGTGTGCCGTACCCCGGCCCGTACCGCCGCAGACATCCGGACGGCCGCGCGGGACGCCACCGCGCTCGCCGTCCGCCGGACCCCCGTCACCGGCGGGACGTACACCGTGGAGCTGGAGTTCGACGCCGAGCATCTGGCTGCCGCGGCGACCGTGGTGCCCGGCGTCGCCCCCAGCGGTGAGAGGCGCGTCGCCTACACCAGCGGGACGATGTACGAAGGTATCCGCACGTTCAAGGCGGTGACGACCATCGTGTCGTCCGCCGTGGAGGAACAATATGGCTGACGCCCCCGGCCCCCTCGGCCCCGTGGACGAGCAGGCCCTCGACGAAGTGGTCACGTTCACGTCCGAGCTGATCCGGATCGACACGACCAACCGGGGCGGCGGCGACTGCCGGGAGCGCCCGGCCGCCGAGTACACCGCCGAGCGGCTGGCCGGGGCCGGTCTCGAACCGGTGCTGCTGGAACGCACCCCGGGCCGGACCAACGTCGTCGCCCGGATCCCCGGCACCGACCCGTCGGCCGACGCGCTGCTCGTCCATGGCCACCTGGACGTGGTGCCCGCCGAGCCCGCCGACTGGTCCGTGCACCCCTTCTCCGGGGAGGTCCGCGACGGGGTGGTGTGGGGGCGCGGGGCCGTCGACATGAAGAACATGGACGCGATGGTCCTCGCCGTCGTCCGGGGATGGGCCCGCGAGGGGTTCCGCCCCCGCCGCGACATCGTCATCGCGTACACCGCCGACGAGGAGGCCAGCGCCGAGGACGGTTCCGGCTTCCTCGCCGAGCAGCACCCGGAACTCTTCGAGGGGTGTACGGAGGGCATCAGCGAGTCCGGCGCGTTCACCTTCCACGCCGGGCACGGCCTCTCCCTCTACCCGATCGCCGCGGGCGAGCGCGGCACCGGCTGGCTGAAGCTGACCGCCGAGGGCCGGGCGGGGCACGGCTCCAAGGTCAACCGGGCCAACGCGGTGAGCGCGCTGGCCGCCGCCGTCGCCCGCATCGGTACCCACGAGTGGCCGATCCGGATCACCCCGACCGTACGGGCCGCGATCACCGAGATCGCCGCCCTGCACGGCATCACCGTCGACCTGGACGAGCCCGGCTTCGACGTGGCCCAGCTCCTGGGCAAGCTCGGCCCGGCCGCCGCCCTCGTCGAGAACACCGTCCGCAACAGCAGCAACCCGACGATGCTGGAAGCCGGTTACAAGGTCAACGTGATCCCCGGCCACGCCACCGCCTACATCGACGGACGTACGGTGCCCGGCGGCGAGGACGAGTTCCGCGAGACCCTGGACCGGCTGACCGGGCCCGGTGTCTCCTGGGAGTACGACCACCGCGAGGTCGCCCTCCAGGCCCCGGTCGACTCGCCCACGTACGCCAAACTCCGCGCAGCTGTCGAGAAGTTCGACCCCGACGGGCACACCGTCCCGTACTGCATGTCCGGCGGCACCGACGCCAAGCAGTTCTCCCGGCTCGGCATCACCGGCTACGGCTTCTCGCCGCTCAAGCTGCCCCCGGGCTTCGACTACCAGGCGCTCTTCCACGGCGTCGACGAGCGCGTCCCCGTCGACGCCCTCCACTTCGGCGTCCGCGTCCTCGACCACTACCTGCGCACCGCCTGACCGGCAGCGCCGACCACCACCGTCCGACCCTGATGGCTCGACCAGCTCCGCCTGACCAGCACCGTCCGACCGGACCCTGGGGGGACCTCCACCGTGAACACCGTGTCCGCAGCCCCGTACGGCTCCTGGCCGTCACCGATCGACGCGGCGCTCGCCGCCTCGCACGACGGCCGGCCCGACCACCTCGGCACCGTCGGCGACGAGGTGTGGTGGACCGAGCCGCGCCCCGCCGAGGGTGGCCGCCGCGCCCTGATGCGCCGCCGCCCGGACGGCACCACCGCATCCGTGCTGCCCGCCCCGTGGAACCCGCGCAGCCGGGTGATCGAGTACGGCGGACAGCCCTGGGCGGGCGCGGTGCGCGAGGAGGGCGGGCCGCTCGTCGTCTTCGTCCACTTCGCCGACCAGCGGCTGTACGCCTACGCCCCCGACGGGACCGACGCCCCCCGGCCGCTGACCCCGCTCTCGGACGTCGGCGGCGGGCTGCGCTGGGTGGACCCGCAGGTGCGTTTGGACCGGGGCGAGCAGGGCGAAGTCTGGTGCGTCCTGGAGGAGTTCACCGGACCAGGGCCGACCGACGTACGCCGTGTGGTCGCCGCCGTACCGCTGGACGGCTCGGCCGCCGAGGACCGCTCCGCCGTACGGGAACTCTCCGACGGCAGCCACCGGTTCGTCACCGGCCCCCGGGTCTCGCACGACGGGCGACGGGCCGCCTGGATCGCCTGGGACCACCCCCGGATGCCGTGGGACGGCACGGTGGTGATGCTGGCGGAGATCACGGACGCGGGCGAGTTCACCGGCGTACGGCCCCTGGTGGGCGATGTCGACGAGTCGGTCTGCCAGATCGAGTGGGACCGCGACGGCAGCCTCCTGTTCGTCTCCGACCTCGCCGACTGGTGGGAGCTCCAGCGCATCCGCCCCCAGGCCGTGGCCGGTGGCGTGGTGCCCAGCAGCCGGCTTCTGCCGCCCCGGGGCGAGGAGTTCGGCGGGCCGCTGTGGAAGATCGGGCTGCGCTGGTTCCATCCGCTGGAGAACGGGCTCATCGCCGTCCTGCACGGCCGGGGCTCCCAGCGCCTGGGCATCCTCGACCCGGAGACCGGCGAACTCGCCGACGTCCCCGGGCACTGGACCACCTGGGCCGACACCCTCGCCGTGCACGGCAGCCGGGTCGTCGGCGTCGCCGCGAGCCCCCGCACCGGCTACGAGGTCGTGGAGCTGGACACCGCGACCGGACGCACCCGCGTCATCGGCTCCGCCCATCACGACGCGGTCGACCCGGCCTACCTCCCCGCACCGCGGGACCGGACGTTCACGGGCTCCGACGGCCGTGAGATCCACGCCCACGTCTATCCGCCGCACCACCCCGAGCACACCGGGCCCGAGGGCGAACTGCCCCCGTACCTGGTGGCGGCGCACGGGGGGCCCACCGGCCACGCACCGCTCGTTCTCGGCCTGGACATCGCCTACTTCACCTCGCGCGGCATCGGGGTCGCCGTCGTGAACTACGGCGGCTCCACCGGTTACGGCCGCCGCTACCGCGAACGGCTCCGCGAACAGTGGGGAGTTGTCGACGTGGCGGACTGCGCGGCCGTCGCCGACGCCCTGGTCGCCGAGGGCGCGGCCGACCCCCGCCGGCTCGCCGTCCGGGGCGGCAGCGCGGGCGGCTGGACGGCGGCCGCCTCGCTCATCGGCACCGACCGCTACGCCTGTGGCACGATCCTCTACCCCGTCCTGGACCTGGAGGGCTGGTCGACGGAGGGCACCCACGACTTCGAGTCCCAGTACCTGGAGTCCCTGATCGGACCCGCAGCCGAGGTGCCCGAACGCTACCGGGAGCGTGCGCCGATCAACGGCACCGACCGGCTCACCGCCCCGTTCCTGCTGCTCCAGGGGCTGGACGACCTGGTCTGCCCGCCCGCCCAGTGCGACCGGTTCCTCGCCGCCGTCGCGGGCCGGGGCGTGCCGCACGCCTACATCACCTTCGAGGGGGAGGGGCACGGGTTCCGGCGGGCGGAGACCCTGGTCCGGGCACTGGAGGCCGAACTCTCCCTCTACGTACAGACATTCGGTATCGACCGGAGTGATGTGGAGCCGCTGGAGCTGGGGAAGTGACGGCAGCGCCTTCCCGGGTGACCCCGTCGGCCCGGCCGTCCCGGCTTCGCCCCGGGGCGCGGGTCGCCGTCGTCGCTCCCAGCGGCCCGGTCCCCGCCGACCGGCTGGAGGTGGGGCTCGCCGTGCTGCGTGACTGGGGCCTCGAACCCGTCGTGGCGCCCCATGTCCGCGACACGCACCCGGAGTTGGACTACCTCGCGGGTACCGACGCGGACCGGGCGGCCGACCTCCAGGCAGCCTGGTGCGACCCGTCCGTGGACGCCGTGTTCTGCGCCCGGGGCGGGTACGGCGCCCACCGGATGGTGGACCTGCTCGACTGGGCGGCGATCCGGGCGGCCGGGCCCAAGGTGTTCGTCGGCTACAGCGACATCACCGTGCTGCACGAGGCGTTCGCCCTGCGGGCCGGATTCTCCACCCTGCACGGCCCGATGGTGGCCACCGAGGCGTTCCTGAAGGACGCGGCCACCCGCGAGCACCTGCGCGCCACACTCTTCGAACCGGAGACGGTCCTGACCCTCGGCCTGGACACGGCCGCCGCCCTGATCCCCGGGCGGGCCCGGGGAATCCTGCACGGGGGCTGCGTCAGCCTGCTCGCCGCCGCCACCGGCACCCCGCACGCCCGGACCGGCGCCCGGGGCGGCCTGCTCGTCATCGAGGACACCGGGGAGGAGCCCTACCGGCTCGACGGCATCCTCACCCGGCTGCTGCGCTCCGGCGCCCTGGAGGGGGTGTCCGGGGTGGTCTGCGGCTCCTGGCAGGAGTGCGGACCGTACGGGAAGATCCGCGCGGTCCTGGCCGACCGGTTGGGCCCGCTGGGGATACCCGTCATCGAGGAGCTGGGGTTCGGCCACGGACCCACCGCGCAGACGGTCCCACTGGGTATACCGGCGGAGCTGAACGCGCCTGCGGACGGCGGCCGTTGCACGCTGACCGTCGAGAACCCCGCCCTCATCTAGGCCTTCGGACCGCACCTCACCCGTACGCCGGGGCCGGACGCGGTCCGGGCGTACGGGCGTGCTCGCGCGCCCGGCGGCGGGATCGGGCGCGCCCGGTGCGCCGGGACCGCGTGTGCCGGGTGCGCCGGGGCCGCGCGTGCCGGGCGAAGGCGAACACCCGTCACCATGTGAAGGTCCGTCAACAACCGCTGTCCTGAGCGTTGACACGGCTATGACACGTGTCACAGCATGAGCGCGGCCCAATGCTTACCGGCCGGTAAGGTGTCCTCGGTGTGGAGGTCTTCGTGTCAGGTGCTGTTTCCAGCTTGCGCCACCCGCTCGTCGCGGTCGCGGGCGCTGCCCTCGTCGCCCCTCTCGTCCTCTCCGGCCCGGCCCACGCCGAAGCCGCCCCGTACACCGTCACCCCGCTGAAGTTCACCGTCCGGGCGGGGGACCGCTCCTGCGTGGTCGACGCCGACCTCTACCGCCCGGCCGGCGTCGACGCGGCGAGCCCCGCCCCCGCCGTCCTCGCCACCAACGGCTTCGGCGGCAGCAAGTCCGACGGGTCGACCGACGCCATCGGCAGGGCCGTCGCCACCCGGGGCTATGTCGGGCTCGTCTACTCCGGCCTCGGCTTCGGCAGGTCCG
The DNA here is from genome assembly GCF_040703535.1 of Streptomyces sp. NPDC007346. Lineage (NCBI taxonomy): Bacteria > Bacillati > Actinomycetota > Actinomycetes > Kitasatosporales > Streptomycetaceae > Streptomyces > Streptomyces sp. NPDC007346. Next base: position 6,323 of record NZ_JBEYKR010000092.1, on the reverse strand, counting down.
GCTGCCTGATCACCCTGGACGACCCGGCCATCGACGGTAAGGCCGCCGGCGGGCTCATCGACTTCCTCGGCGGCACCCGCGCGGCCGACGACGGCACCCGCGCGGACTACGTCGTCCGGGACGGCGAGGGCGACCCGCGCGTCGGCATGATCGGCGGCTCCTACGGCGGCGCCATCCAGCTCGCCACCGCCTCCACCGACCCCCGCGTCGACGCCCTCGTACCGCTCATCACCTGGAACGACCTCGCCTACGCCCTCGCCCCCAACGGCACCGGGGCGCGCACCGGCGTCACCTCCGGCACCCCCGGCGTCTTCAAGTGGCAGTGGACCAACGGGTTCTACCTCATCGGGGAGGGCCAGCCGCTCCTCAACCCGAGCCTGGACCCCTCCCGCCTCAACCGGCTGGACTGCCTGCACTTCGCCGTCCAGGCCTGCGAGACGATCCGCCTCCTCAACTCCGGCCGCTTCCCGGCCGACAGGACGCGCGCGATGCTCGACTACGCGCGCAGCGTCTCGCCCGTCTCCTACCTCGACCGGGTCAAGGCCCCCACCCTGATCGTCCAGGGCCAGGCCGACAGCCTGTTCAACCTCAACGAGGCCACCGCCACCTACAAGACCCTCAAGGCGCAGGGCACCCCGGCCAAGATGGTCTGGCAGTCCTGGGGGCACAGCGGTGGGCAGGTGCCGGGCGAACTCGACCTGAGCGAGGGGAACCTGGAGACCAGCTACGTCGGCCGGCGGGTGCTCGCCTGGTTCGACCGGTACCTCCAGAAGAAGACGGACACCGACACCGGCCCCGAGTTCGCCTACTACCGCTCCTGGCAAGGCGGTTACGGCACCGCCGCCGAGGTGCCCGCCCTGTCGCGGACGATGTACCTCTCCGGCGACGGCAAGCTCGTCGACAACCGCTCCAAGGTGGTCCGAGGCAGCCGCCAGTACACCAACTGGCTGGTGCCGACGAGCCATTCGGAGAGTTCGATCGCCCCGCTGATCGGGCTGCCCGACCCGAAGCCGTACGACACCAAGGGCACCTACCTCGGCTGGCGGAGCGCCCCGCTCACCGAACCCCTCGACGTGGTCGGCGCCCCGAGGGCCACCCTGAAGGTGGTCTCGCCGAAGGCGGAACGGGTCCAGGACAGCGGGGACGCCTCCGACAAGCTCGTCCTTTTCGCCAAGGTGTACGACGTCGCCCCGGACGGCACCAGGACGCTGGTGAACCGTCTCGTCTCGCCGGTCCGGGTCCCCGACGTCACCCGGCCCTTCACGGTCGAGCTGCCCGGCATCGTCCACCGGTACGAGAAGGGGCACCGGCTCGAGTTCGTGATCGCCGCCAGCGACACCGCCTACTTCGGCAACCGGGGCGTCAAGCCCGTCACCGTCGTCAGCGCCCCCGAGGAGACGGGTGTACTGGAGCTACCGGTGGTCCCGGCCGGCTGACTGTCCGGCTGACGGGCTGACGGGCTGACCGCCTCACCGCCTGGCGCCTCTACCCGTCGTACGCTGGGGCGATGCCCGATCCGAACCGTCACCGGACCCCCGCGCCCCCGTCCCCGTACCTCGCCGAAGGCCCGAGAACGGCGCTGCGCCGTTTCACCGACGCCGACGCGGCGGAGTTCACGGCCCGCGCCCGGGAGAGCCGCGCCCACCACCACCCGTGGCTCTTCCCGCCGGAGCGGGCCGACACCTACGCCGCGTACACCGAGACCCTGGCCCGGGACCCGGCCCGGGAGGGCTTCCTCGTCGTCGAGCGCGGCGAGGGCGGGGCGGACGGCGAGGGCGGGGCGCAAGGGGCCATCGCCGGGTTCATCAACATCAACAACATCGTCCTCGGCAGCTTCCGCTGCGGTGCCCTCGGCTACGGGGCGTTCGCCCACGCGGCCGGGCGCGGCCTGATGGGCGAAGCGCTCGGGCTCGTCATGGGCCTGGCCTTCGGGCCGCTCGGCCTGCACCGCCTGGAGGCCAACATCCAGCCCGCCAACGCGGCCTCCGTCGCCCTGGTCCAGCGGGCCGGGTTCCGACTGGAGGGGTTCTCACCCGACTTCCTCCACATCGACGGCGCCTGGCGCGACCACGAACGCTGGGCGATCACCGCCCCGGCCGACGAAGCCTCGTAGCCCCCGCCGAAACCCGCCGAAACCCCCTTGAGGCCGTGCGGAGCGGCGGCGAGGATGGGGAGCATGCGCACCATCGTGGTTCTCGACGCCCCCTCCAACCTGGGGCTGCGGCCCCCCGCTCCCGGCGCGGTCCCCGGCTGCTACAAGCTGGCGGGCGCGCTCCGGGAGCAGCGCATCGTGCGGCGGACCGGGGCGCTGGAGGGCGGAGTCGTGGTCCCGCCGCGCTACGACCTCGGCGGATGGCAGGAGGGCGACGGGGTCTTCAACGCCGCCGCCATCGCCCGGTACACCCGCACCCTCGCCCACCGCATCGAAGGACACGTGCGCGCGGGGGAGTTCGCCCTGGTCCTCGGCGGTGACTGCTCCATCCAGCTCGGCGCCGCCCTCGCCCTGCGCCGCCTCGGCCGGTACGGGCTCGCCGCCGTCGACGGGTCCGCCGACTTCCGCCACGCCGGCAACAGCGACCGCATCGGCGCCGCCGGCGGGGAGGAGCTGGCCATCGCCACCGGGCGCGGCCAGGCCGACCTCAGCGACCTCGAAGGGCTCCGCCCCTACCTCAAGGACGAGGACGTCCGCCTCTTCGGCATGCGGGACGAGGACGAGGACCGGGCCGAGCTGACCGCGCTGAAGATCCCCCACGCGACCGTCGGCCAGATCCGCGAGTGGGGCGCCGCCGAGCTCGCGCGGGCCACCGTGGAGAGCCTGGAGACCCCCGCACTCGACGGCTACTGGGTCCACCTGGACGCCGATGTCCTGGACCCGAGCGTCATGCCCGCGGTGGACAGCCCCGACCCCGGCGGCCTGCTCCCCGACGAACTCGCGCCGCTGCTGCGGACGTTGGTCTCCTCCCCGCGCTGCGTCGGGCTCAACGTCACCATCTACGACCCGGATCTCGACCCGGACGGCACCGCGGGAGCGCTGCTCGCCGACCTCGTCGTCGGAGCTCTCGCACCGGCCTGACCGGGAGGGGCCGGGGGCGGGAGACCGGGGAGCGGGGCCCTGACCGGGCGGCCCCGCTCCGGGAGACCCCGGCCCCCGGCGGCCCCACCCCGGGAGACCCGGGAGGGCGCGTCAGGCCGTGACGTTGACGTTGCGGTCCACGTACTCGAAGACCGAGCCGTCCGGGTGCAGCGCGATCAGGTTGCGGCCCGCCGGGGTCGGCACCGGGCCCGCGACGATCCGCGCGCCCGCCCGGGTCAGCGCCGCGTTCGCCTCGTCGACATCCTTCACGGCGATGGTCGCGCTCACCTTGCGCAGCACCTCCAGCTCCGACTCGGGCCCGCTCATCAGCAGGAAGCAGCCGATCGCGGCGACCGACACCCCACCGCGCTCGAAGCGCTGGGCCGGTGTGCCCGTCAGCCCCTGGTAGAAGGCGACCGCGGCCTCCAGGTCGTCGACGCAGATACGCAGCGTGGTTCCGAGGATCTCCATGCGTACGAGGGTAGTTGGCGTCCGCCGCCCGTGTGATCGATTCGGGTCCGCTCCGGGCCGCCGGAATCCGGTTCAGCCCCGGCAGAGCACCTCGCCGTGCGGGACCATGAACCAGCCGTCGCCCTCCTCGCCCCAGCCGCGCCACGTGGCCGCGATGTCCGCCAGCTGCTCGGCGCTCACATGGCCGCCTCGCACCGCCAGTTCGGCGTAGACCGAGTCGGTCGTACGGTCCGCCCACAGCCCGCTCCACCAGGCACGGGACTCCGGGGTGGCGAAACACCAGGCGGCGGCGGTCGGGGTGATGTCGGTGAACCCGGCCTGCCGCGCCCAGGAGAGCAGCATCCGGCCTGCGTCCGGCTCGCCGCCGTTGGCGCGGGCCACCCGCCGGTACACCTCCTGCCACTTCTCCAGTCCGGGCGTCTCGGGGTACCAGGCCATCGCCGCGTAGTCGCTGTCACGCGCCGCGACCACCCCGCCGGGCCGGCAGACGCGCCGCATCTCGCGCAGCGCCTGGACCGGGTCGCCCACATGCTGGAGCACCTGGTGGGCGTGGACGACGTCGAACGAGTCGTCGGGGAAGTCCAGTGCGTGCACGTCGGCGACCGCGAACTCGACGTTCTCCAGACCGCGTTCGGCCGTCACCGCGGCCGCCTGCTCCAGGATTCCGGGCCCGGTGTCGACGGCCGTCACCCGGCCCGGCGCGACCAGGGCGGCCAGGTCGGCGGTGATCGTGCCGGGCCCGCAGCCGACGTCCAGCACCGCCATGCCGGGCCGGAGTTCACCGAGCAGGTAGCCCGCCGAGTTGGCGGCGGTCCGCCAGCGGTGCGAGCGCAGCACCGACTCGTGGTGGCCGTGGGTGTAGACGGCGGTCTCCTTCGGCATGGCAACGTCCTCTCTGGGTGCGGCGGTTGCGCGCTGCGACCACGGTACGCCGCCATGCCGGATGTTGAGATAGGCGTCTTGAAATGTGGACGGGGTCAGACGGGCATCGGGCAGTAGACCGTCAGCGCCTCCGGCAGCTTGTCGATCAGCAACTCGGTTCCGGAGCGGGCCACTTCACCGTCGTACGCGTACGGTGTCCCCGGTGCCAGACCGGCGATCCGCACCCGGCGCCGCCGCACCGCCGCGTGGGCGGGGGAGCGGGTCAGGGGCCCGGCCACCGCCGCGCCCAGCAGCCGCAGCCCCGGGGTCCGGCCGCCGTGCACCACCCGGACGTCCAGCAGCCCGTCCGCCAGGTTGTGGCGTCGGCCGGGCGCCGGGCCGACCCGCTGGAAGAGACCGTTGCCGACGAACAGCAGCCACAACGGACGCCTGCGCCCCTGGAGTTCGGCCTCCAGAGGGCGTTGGCCACGCAGGACGTGCAAGGCGGCGAGCACCCCCGCCGGCCAGCCGCCGATCCGGGGCGACCAGTGTTCCCGGACCCGTACGAGCTCCGGATAGGCGCCCAGGCTGAAGGCGTTGAGGAAGTAGCCGTCCGCCCCCTCGGGTCCCTTGGGACCCGGACGGAACCGGCCGAGGTCGACCTGTATGGCATCGCCCGCCGTGAGCGCGGCCGCCGCCTCCTGGACCGTCTCGATGCCCAGGTCGTAGGCGAAGTGGTTCAGCGTCCCGCCGGGGAAGACGGCCAGGGGCATTCCGTGCGTCGCCGCGACGGAGGCCGCCAGGTTGACCGTGCCGTCGCCCCCGCAGACCCCCAGGGCCTTGCCGCGGCCCGCCGCCTTCTCCATGGCGGTGGACAGGTCGGCTGGCGCGCACTCGACCACTTCGGCCTGTGGCAGCACCTCGCGCACGAGGGACGCGGTGGCGGTGGCCGTGCCGGAGGCCTCGTTCACCACCACCACGAGTCCCTTCCCGCCGGGCAGCGCCGGAGCCTCGCCGGGCGGGCGGCCGGGAGCCGGGAGCTGGCCCCGGGTGGGGACGACCCCGCGCAGGGCGAACGCGGCTCCTATACCGAGGGCCGCCCCGGCCAGGACATCGCTCGGATAGTGGACCCCGGTGTAGACGCGGGAGGCGGCCACCGCCAACGCGACGGGGGCGACGACGGCTCCCCAGCTCCTCGACTCCAGTGCCACCCCGGTGGCGAAGGCCGCGGCGGAGGCCGCGTGGCCGGAGGGGAAGGACGTGGTCACCGGCTGCCGCTTCAGCTGCCGTACGACCGGCACATGATCGAGTATCGGCCGCTGCCGGCGGACCGCGCCCTTGCCGACGGTGTTGATCGCCGCCGAGGCCACGGCCAGCGACGCGATCCCGCGCAGGGCGGCCCGGCGGGACCGCGCGCTGCTGCCGAGGGCCGCGATTCCGGCCGCCGCCCCGAACCAGAGCAGCCCGTGGTTGGCGCTCCGGCTCAGCTTGGGCAGCAGGGGATCGGCGCCCGGCCAGTGCCGGCCCGCGACGCTCTGGAAGACGGCGAGGTCCCGTCCGTGCAGCCAGTTCCGTACCCGGCCGGCGGCGGGGGTGACGGACGATGTGTTCGGTGAGGACATGGGCGACATGGCTCAGCGAATACCCGGCCGCCCGCCGATGAACCAGCAGGCGCGCTGAGACCATCACCACGTTGTGCCGACTACCGGCACAACGGCCCATGATCCCTCCCTTCCCGGCCCCTCGGGTGCGCGGTTGAGCGGGCGCCCCGGCCTGAACCTCCGTATAAAGGGCCCAGGGGAGCGCCCTGGAGCCGTAAGGGGCTCAGGGAGCTTCGGGGCCGAAGCGGAACCGGACGGCGCCCCGGGGCCGAAGCGGAACCGGACGGCGCCCCGGGGCCGAAGCGGAACCGGACGGC
>NZ_JBEYKR010000091.1:0-28969 GCF_040703535.1 Streptomyces sp. NPDC007346 | reverse complement strand
TCAACCAGCAGAACCCCGAGAAGTTCGCGCGCACCCTCACCTATTACGACTACCTGAGCCAGGCCCGCCTGGAGCAGCTGCGCAGCTTCAACGAGCCGAGCAGCGCGGCCAGCGCAGCGGCCACACCCAGGCCGCCGACGAGGATCAGCACATCGGACAGCTTCACCGTTCGCCCCCCGCGCACTCCGGTCACACTCCGGCCAACGGAAGCGCCACCCGTCGCCCCGCCCGAACTTCGCGGCCTCATCATCGCGTACGGGCTTGCTGCATTCGTGCGCCATGCGATCAGTAGCGTACGACCTCGAATTCCGGGAGCGGTCCGGCCGCATACGTGACTGGGGGGGCGGGGCCCCGAAGCGGCCCACCACCTGACACCACCGCGAAAGCCACTCCCGGAGCCCGCCCGTGGTCAGCCCGCCATCTCCCAGACCACGAACTCCGTCCCCGTGGCCGCGACCGCCTCCAGCCCCTGCGCGCCCGTGATCCGGGCCGCGTCCCCCGGGCCCAACTCCTTCCCGCCCACCTCGACTCGCCCCCGCACCACATGCACGTACAGGCGCACCGCGTCCGGCAGCGCCGTGCGCTCGCCCTCCGCGAGCCGCCGCACGCGCAGCACCGCACCAGCCGCAGGCAGGGCGTACGGGGTCGCGTCGGCGAAGCCGGGGACGACCGTGTACGAGGGTTCGCCGCCCGAGTCCAGGGGGGCCAGCCACATCTGGAGGAAGGTCAACGGGGCCTCGCCGTCGTTGCGTTCGACGTGGCGGACTCCGGCGGCGGCGCTCAGGTGGGCCAGGTCTCCGGCGCGTACCACGGTGGAGTGGCCCGCCGAGTCGCGGTGGGTCAGCTCGCCCTCCACCACCCAGGTGACGATCTCCGTATGGCTGTGCGGGTGCTCGTCGAAGCCCGCGCCGGGGACGAGGCGCTCCTCGTTGCAGGCCAGGATCGGGCCGAAGCGGAGGTTGTCGGGGTCGTAGAAGGGGCCGAAGGAGAGGGCGTGCCGGGTCTCGATGCCGGCGTCCGGCTCGCCGCCCCGGTAGCGGTCCTCGGACCTGTGTACGGAAATCACCCGGCCACGGTAGCCCGGTGCCCGCCTTTCCGGGAGCGGCGGCCACCGGGCAGCGTGCTCCCGTACGGACCAGGCCGCGTGCTCCCGTACGCAGCAGAACGAACGCTCCCGTACGGACCGGGCCGGGCGCCCCGTACCGACCGGGCCGCACGCCCCCGTACCGGCCAGTAGGCGAGACCCTCGCCCCACCCCACCGATCCAGCGGCCCGATAAGGCAGTCTTGTCCTCGTGCCCCGACCCGATCCTGAGCATTCCGCCGCCCGCGACGCCCACCTGCATGCCGCGACCCTGAAACGGCTGGAGCAGTCCGCCAGCCGGCTGGCCGCGAACGCGATCGCCCGCATGGACGAATCGCTGCCGTGGTACCGGGCGATGCCCCCGGAGAACCGGTCCTGGATCGGCCTGGTCGCCCAGGCCGGTATCGCGGCGTTCACCGAGTGGTTCCGGCATCCCGAGACCCCGCAGGCCATCTCGACCGATGTGTTCGGCACCGCCCCTCGCGAGCTGACACGAGCGATCACGCTGCGGCAGACCGTCGAGATGGTGCGGACCACGATCGAGGTCATGGAGGCCGCGATCGAGGAGGTGGCGGCGCCCGGCGACGAGTCGGTGCTGCGGGAGGCGCTGCTCGTCTACGCGCGCGAGATCGCCTTCGCCACCGCCCAGGTCTACGCCCAGGCCGCCGAGGCCCGGGGCGCCTGGGACGCCCGGCTGGAGTCGCTGGTGGTGAACGCGGTGCTGTCCGGGGAGGCCGACGAGGGGGCCGTGTCCCGGGCCGCCGCGCTCGGCTGGAACTCGCCCGAGCACGTCTGCGTGATCCTCGGCACCGCGCCCGACGGGGACAGCGAGCTGACCGTGGAGGCGATCCGGCGCGCCGCCCGGCACGCGAAGCTCCAGGTCCTCACCGGGGTCCTCGGCAACCGGCTCGTCGTCATCGCGGGCGGCAGCGACAACCCGCTCCAGGTCGCCAAGGGCCTGATCGGGCCGTACGCGGCCGGGCCGGTCGTCGCCGGGCCCGTGGTGCCGGACCTGCTGGCCGCCACCCGGTCCGCGCAGGCCGCGGCGGCCGGGCTGAAGGCGTGCCTGGCGTGGCAGGACGCGCCGCGCCCGGTGCTGGCGGACGATCTCCTGCCGGAGCGAGCGATGGCCGGGGACCCTGCCGCGCGGGACCAGTTGGTGGAGGAGATCTACAGACCGCTGGAGGAAGCCGGTTCGGCGCTTCTGGAGACCCTGAGCGTCTATCTGGAGCAGGCGAGCAGTCTGGAGGGGGCCGCGCGGATGCTTTTCGTGCACCCCAACACCGTGCGCTACCGGCTACGACGTGTGACCGACGTCACCGGGTGGTCTCCCTCCGATGTGCGCTCCGCGTTCATCCTGCGGATCGCCCTGATTCTGGGGCGCTTGGCCGCGGCGGATCCTCAGTCCTAGACTTTTGTCGGACTTCAACAATTCCCCTGACGGTTCTTCGTCCCTGTCCCCACGGGCGTGCGGAGCCGTCCACAAGAGAGAGTGTGAGGGTGCTCGTACTCGTCGCTCCCGGCCAAGGCGCTCAGACGCCCGGCTTCCTGACTCCCTGGCTCGACCTCCCCGGCGCCGCCGACCGCATCGCGGCCTGGTCCGACGCCATCGGGCTCGACCTTGCCCACTACGGCACGCAGGCCGACGCGGACGCGATCCGCGACACGGCCGTGGCCCAGCCGCTCCTCGTCGCCGCCGGGCTGCTCTCGTCGGCGGCCCTGGGCGCGACTGCCGACGTCGTCGCGGGCCACAGCGTCGGTGAGATCACCGCCGCCGCGATCGCCGGTGTCATCGACGACGAGGCGGCGCTCCGCTTCGTCCGCACCCGGGGGCTCGGCATGGCCGAGGCCGCCGCGGTCACCGAGACCGGTATGGCGGCCCTGCTCGGCGGTGACCCCGCCGTGACGGTCCCGCACCTGGACAAGCTCGGGCTGACCCCCGCCAACGTCAACGGGGGCGGCCAGATCGTCGCCGCCGGCACCGCGGCCCAGATCGCCGCCCTGGAGGCCGACAAGCCCGAGGGCGTGCGCCGGGTCGTCCCGCTGAAGGTGGCGGGCGCGTTCCACACGCACCACATGGCCCCGGCCGTGGAGAAGCTGCGCGCGGCCGTCGGGGACCTCACGGTCACCGACCCGGCCGTGACGTACGTCTCCAACGCCGACGGCCACACGGTCGCCACCGGCACCGAGGTCATCGCCCGGCTGGTCGGTCAGGTCGCGAACCCGGTCCGCTGGGACCTGTGCATGGAGACCTTCCAGAAGCTCGGCGTCACCGCGCTGGTGGAGCTGAGCCCCGGCGGCACCCTCACCGGGCTCGCCAAGCGGGCGCTGCCCGGTGTGAAGACCCTCGCGCTCAAGACCCCCGACGACCTCGACGCCGCCCGCGCGCTCATCTCCGAGCACGCGGGCGCCTAAGGAGCCCGAGAGCATGTCGAAGATCAAGCCCAGCAAGGGCGCCCCGTACGCACGGATCATCGGGGTCGGCGGCTACCGCCCGACCCGGGTCGTGCCGAACGAGGTGATCCTCGAAACGATCGACTCCTCCGACGAGTGGATCCGCTCCCGTTCCGGCATCGTCACCCGCCACTGGGCCTCCGAGGAGGAGACCGTGGCCGCGATGTCGATCGAGGCGTCCGGCAAGGCCATCGCCGACGCCGGCATCACGCCCGAGCAGATCGGCGCGGTCGTCGTCTCGACCGTCTCGCACTTCAAGCAGACCCCGGCCGTCGCCACCGAGATCGCCCACAAGATCGGCGCGGGCCGGCCCGCCGCCTTCGACATCTCGGCCGGCTGCGCGGGGTTCGGCTACGGCCTGACCCTCGCCAAGGGCATGATCGTCGAGGGCTCGTCAGAGTATGTACTTGTCATCGGCGTGGAGCGGCTCAGCGACCTGACCGACCTGGAGGACCGGGCGACGGCCTTCCTGTTCGGTGACGGCGCGGGCGCGGTCGTCGTCGGCCCCTCCCAGGAGCCGGCCATCGGCCCGACCGTGTGGGGTTCCGAGGGCGACAAGTCCGAGACCATCAAGCAGACGGTGGCCTGGAACGACCTGCACGTCGGTGACGTCTCCACGCTGCCGCTCGACTCCAAGGGCGAGATCAAGTTCCCCGCCATCACGCAGGAGGGCCAGGCGGTCTTCCGCTGGGCCGTCTACGAGATGGCGAAGGTCGCCCAGCAGGCGCTGGACGCGGCCGGGATCGCCCCGGAGGACCTGGACGTCTTCATCCCGCACCAGGCCAACATGCGGATCATCGACTCGATGGTGAAGACCCTCAAGCTGCCGGAGCACGTCACGGTCGCCCGTGACATCGAGTCCACCGGTAACACGTCCGCCGCCTCGATTCCGCTCGCGATGGAGCGGCTCCTGGCGACCGGTCAGGCGAAGAGCGGCGACACCGCGCTCGTCATCGGCTTCGGGGCGGGTCTCGTCTACGCCGCTACGGTCGTTACCCTCCCCTAGGCACACCGGACCTTTTGGTCCGTACGCACGAACCCTGAAGAAACCACCGAAGGAGCGCCAAGATGGCCGCCACGCAGGAAGAGATCGTCACCGGTCTCGCCGAGATCGTCAACGAGATCGCCGGGATCCCGGTCGAGGACGTCCAGCTGGACAAGTCCTTCACCGACGACCTGGACGTCGACTCGCTGTCCATGGTCGAGGTCGTCGTCGCCGCCGAGGAGCGCTTCGACGTCAAGATCCCCGACGAGGACGTCAAGAACCTCAAGACGGTCGGCGACGCCGCCGACTACATCCTGAAGCACCAGGGCTGATCCCAGCCCGGCTGTGTCGCCACCCGGCGGTGGCGCCGCTGATTCACGACCCTCTACACGTGGAGAAGATTTTCCAGTGAACTCGACCAATCGCACCGTGGTCGTCACCGGTATCGGCGCAACCACTCCGCTGGGTGGCGACTCCGCATCGACCTGGGAAGGTCTGATGGCCGGCCGGTCCGGCGTCAAGCCTCTCGAAGGCGAGCGCTTCGCCGAACTGCCCGTCCGGATCGCCGCCCTCGCGGCCGTCGATCCGGGCGACGTACTGCCCCGCCCGCTCGCCCGCAAGCTGGACCGCTCGGCGCAGTTCGCGCTGATCGCGGCCCGCGAAGCCTGGGCGGACGCGGGCTTCACCGCCAAGGCCGGCGAGGACGAGACCATCGCCCCCGAGCGGCTCGGCTCGGTCATCGCCTCCGGTATCGGCGGCGTGATCACCCTGCTCGACCAGTACGACGTGCTGAAGGAGAAGGGCGTACGCCGCGTCTCCCCGCACACCGTTCCCATGCTCATGCCCAACGGCCCGGCGGCCAACGTCGGCCTGGAGGTCAACGCCCAGGCCGGTGTCCACACGCCGGTCTCCGCCTGCGCCTCGGGCGCGGAGGCGATCGGGTACGCCGTCGAGATGATCCGTACCGGCCGGGCCGACGTGGTCGTCGCCGGCGGCACGGAGGCGGCGATCCACCCGCTGCCGATCGCGGCGTTCGCCAACATGATGGCGATGTCCAAGAGCAACGACGAGCCGGAGAAGGCCTCGCGCCCGTACGACACGGCCCGTGACGGCTTCGTCCTCGGTGAGGGCGCGGGCGTCGTCGTCCTGGAGTCGGCCGAGCACGCCGCCAAGCGGAACGCGAAGATCTACTGCGAGGTGCTGGGCCAGGGCCTGTCGGCCGACTCCCACCACATCGCGCAGCCCGAGCCGACCGGCCGGGGCATCGCCGCCGCGATGCAGAACCTGCTGGACACCAGCGACCTCAAGCCGTCCGAGGTGGTCCACCTCAACGCGCACGCCACGTCCACCCCGCAGGGTGACATCGCGGAGATCAAGGCGCTGCGGAAGGTCCTGGGCGACGATCTGGACCATGTCGCGATCTCGGCGACGAAGTCGATGACGGGTCACCTGCTGGGTGGCGCGGGCGGTATCGAGACCGTCGCCACCGTGCTCGCGCTGCACCACCGGATCGCTCCGCCGACGATCAACATCGACGACCTCGACGAGGCGGTCGAGGCGGACGTCGTGCGCGGGGAGCCGCGCGCGCTGCCCGAGGGGCCGATCGCGGCGATCAACAACTCGTTCGGGTTCGGCGGGCACAACGTGGTGCTGGCGTTCCGGTCCGTATGACGGGGCGGCCGTCCGCCTGACTTCCGCTGTACGTGGTGAAGCCCGCTTCCCGGGGTCCGGGGAGCGGGCTTCTGCGTGTGCGGGCCTTTTCGGGGCTCCGCCCCGGACCCCCGCTCCTCAACCGCCGGAAGGGCTTGGTCCTGCTCCCCGATCACCGGAGAGGTGAGGGCCCGCGGCCGGCAGGGCAAGGAGTGGGAGCGTGGCGGCTAGACGACCTGGTGGAGCCAGCGGACCGGGGCTCCCTCGCCCGCGTGGCGGAAGGACTCCAGCTCGTCGTCCCAGGGCTTGCCCAGGAGGGAGGCGATCTCCGCCTCCAGGTCGCTCTCGCCGCGCGTCGAGCGGGCCAGGGCGGCGCGCAGGCGGTCCTCGGGGATCAGGATGTCACCGTGCATGCCGGTCACGGCGTGGAAGATGCCGAGGCCGGGGGTGGAGCTGTAGCGCTCGCCCTCGGCGGTGGGGCAGGGCTCGGCGGTCACCTCGAAGCGCAGCATGTCCCAGCCGCGCAGGGCGGAGGCGAGCTGCGAGGCGGTGCCGGCGCGGCCCTTCCAGGAGAATTCGGAACGCCAGGTGCCGGGGGCGGCCGGCTGTCTGATCCAGTCCAGCTGGACCCGCACACCGAGGACGCCCGCCACTGCCCATTCGACATGTGGACACAGCGCGCGCGGTGCGGAGTGAACGTACAGGACTCCACGTGTCGTCACCGGAACCTCCCGTGTGGGACGAGGTACGCCTTCCCCAGCGGCCTCGCGCCCGAACCGCCTCTTTTCGGCCGGCTCCCGAGGTTGTCATCAGTAAACAGCATCGGGAGTTAATCTCCTGAAAAGGGACAGTGTGTGACGTGACGTAATGTACCGGAGCCCCCCGTCATGACGAGGTCGCAAGCGGTGCCACTGGTTCGACGGGGAAAAGCTACCGTGCGCCGGGGCCGTCCGTGTGACGTACCGTCGGTCCCGTACCCCTGATTCGCCTGCTTTCACCCGCCAGGGCGTGCACGCCCGCGACCTGGGGATCGTGGGCGTGCCGGGGGCATGACCACAGGCATAGGCCAGGGGCCGACCGGAGGGGATCTGCGCATGCCGGAGCGTACGGAACGGCCTCGGACGCGTCACGCGGGGGCCGCGCTGACGGCGCTCTCGCTGGTCGGCGTCGCCGCGCTGGCCGGATGCGGCGGTGGGGGATCGGGGGAGGCGTCGGGTGACGGCGTGTCACGGAACGCGCCCGCCGCTTCCTCGCCCGCCGCGCCGCCGACGCCGTCCCCCACTCCCCCTTCCGCCTCATCGCCCTCCCCCACCTCCACCTACGCCTCCGGCTGGAACCCGAGTCCGGGGTCGGTCGCGGCGGTCGGGGACTCCATCACCCGGGGCTTCGACGCCTGCTCGATGCTGGCGGACTGCCCCGAGGTGTCCTGGGCGACCGGCAGCGACAGCCAGGTGCGGAGTCTCGCCGTACGGCTGCTCGGCGCGACGAAGGCGGCGGAGCGCAGCTGGAACCACGCGGTGTCGGGGGCCCGGATGGTCCAGCTGCCGGAGCAGATGGCGCTGGCGGCGAAGGAGCGGCCGGAGCTGGTCACGGTGATGATCGGCGCGAACGACGCGTGCCGGGACTCGGTGCGGCTGATGACGCCCGTGGCGGACTTCCGGGCGTCGTTCGAGGCGTCGATGCGGCAGCTGCGGGACGGGGCGCCCGAGGCGCAGGTGTACGTCTCCAGCGTGCCGGACCTGAAGCGGCTCTGGTCGACGGGGCGGCTGAACGAGACGGGCAAGAGCATCTGGAGCCTCGGCATCTGCCGGTCGATGCTGGCCGACGCCGACGACCTGGGGCCCGCGGCCGTGGCGCGGCGGAACGCGGTGCAGGAGCGGGTGGTGGCGTACAACGAGGTGCTGCGGGACGTCTGCGCGAAGGACCGGCTCTGCCGGTACGACGGCGGGGCGGTCTTCGGCTTCCGCTTCACCGGGACCCAGCTCAGCCCGTGGGACTGGTTCCACCCCAGCCGCGACGGCCAGGCCCGGCTGGCGGAGATCGCCTACCGCAACGTCACGGCGGCCGAACGCCCCGCGTAGGGTCCTGCCTTATGAGCATGGGCACGACCGAACGCCCCGCGTAGGGTCCTGCCCTGTGAGCACGGGTACGACGACACGCACGGACACGGAAGAGTTCGGCGCGCTCGCGGACGGCTCGCCCGTCCGCCGGTGGGCGCTGGAGCGGGGCGGGGGCCGCTTCGCCGCCGAGCTGTACGACGCCGGGTCCGGGCGCGTGCTGGCCGTGCGGACCACCGAGCCGGGGCTCCGGCTCTGCACGGCCGACCACTTCGGCGGACGGCCGTCCGTGCCGTGCGCCGGGATCGCGCTGGAGACCCAGCACTTCCCGGACTCCCCGAACCTGCCGGAGTTCCCCAGTGCCGTGCTCCGGCCCGGCGAGGAGTTCACCTCCCGTACGGAGCACGCGTTCCCGGTGCGCTGAGGCCCTGGGTCGGCGGCGCGCTGAGGCCCCGGGTCGGCGGCCCGCTGGTGCTCCCGGGACGCCGGCCCCTGGCCGCTCCCCACGGGTGGCGGGATCCCGCTCTCCCCGTTCACCATGGGGAGCGTGATGTGCCAGTCGGCGACCGAGGGCGGTTGATCATGACAACAGTGGAGCGGAAGCCCGGTACTCCGGCCGCCGAGGACGCCGCCCCGCTCGTCTCGCCGGTCAACTCCCACAACGAGTGGGACCCGCTGGAGGAGATCATCGTCGGGCGGCTCGACGATGCGACGATCCCGTCCAGCCATCCGGTGGTCTCCTGCAACATCCCGCCGTGGGCGGCCCGTCTCCAGGGGCTCGCCGCCGGTCGCAAGTACCCGCGCCGACTGATCGAGCCGGCCCAGGAGGAGCTGGACGGGTTCGTCTCGCTCCTGCGCTCCCTCGGCGTCACCGTCACCCGTCCGGACGCGGTCGACCACCGGCAGCGGTTCGCCACCCCCGGCTGGTCCTCGCGGGGCTTCTGCAACACCTGCCCGCGCGACAGCATGCTGGTGATCGGCGACGAGATCATCGAGACCCCGATGGCCTGGCCGTGCCGGTACTTCGAGACGCACTCCTACCGCCGGATCCTCAAGGACTACTTCCGGCGCGGGGCCCGCTGGACGTCCGCGCCGAAACCGCAGCTCACCGACGAACTCTTCGAGAAGGAGTTCCGCACCCCCGGGGCCCATGAGCCCATGCGGTACATCCTCACCGAGTTCGAGCCGGTGTTCGATGCGGCCGACTTCGTACGGGCGGGGCGCGACCTGTTCGTGACGCGCTCCAACGTCACCAACGCGATGGGCATCGAGTGGCTGCGCCGCCACCTCGGCCCCGGCTACCGCATCCACGAGATCGAGAGCCGCTGTGTGACGCCCATGCACATCGACACGACGTTCCTCGTGCTGGCGCCCGGCAAGGCGCTGGTCAACCCCGACTACGTCGACGTCGACCGGCTGCCCGCCGTCCTGGACTCCTGGGACATCCTGGTCGCCCCCGAGCCCGATCCCATCGACGAGCGGCTGCTGCGGATGACCTCGATGTGCGGCAAATGGCTCAGCATGAACATCCTCATGGTCGACGAGAAGCGGGTCATCGCCGAGCGCCACCACACCGGGATGCTGCGCGCGCTCGAACAGTGGGGGTTCGAGCCGATCCCGTGCGACCTGATGCACTACGCGCCGTTCGGCGGCTCCTTCCACTGCGCGACGCTCGATGTGCGGCGGCGCGGGACGCTGGAGTCCTACTTCGGCTGACCGCCCCCGCTCCTGCTCCTGCTCCTGCTTCTAAGGCGTGACGTCCACCGTGGTGGTGGCGCGGACGTCGGCCAGGGAGCGGGCCGCCTGGACGGTGTAGGTGCCGGGGACCGTCGTCCAGCCGTACGCCTCCTCGTCCCAGACCTGGTACGCGCGCCGCTCGACGGGGACGGTGACCTCCACGCTCTCGCCGGGGGCGGCGGTGACCCGGGCGAAGCCGGCGAGCCAGCGGGACGGGCGCTCGGGGGTGCCGGGGGCCGGCGCGGGGGCCAGGTAGATCTGGACGGTGTCGCCGCCGGGGCGGGGGCCGGTGTTGCGGACGCGCACGGTGACCGTGTCGGGGGTGGCGGTGACGGTGTCGTACTCCCAGGTGGTGTAGCCGAGGCCGTGGCCGAAGGCGTACGCGGGGGTGGCGCCCGCCTGCTCCCAGGCGCGGTAGCCGATGAAGACGCCTTCGGTGTAGGGGAGTTCGCCGTTGGCGGGGGTGGTGGCGGTGACCGGCACGTCGGCCAGGGCGACGGGCCAGGTGGTGGGGAGGCGGCCGCCGGGCTCGTACTCCCCGCGCAGTACGTCGGCGAGTGCGTGGCCCGCCTCCTGGCCGGGGAACCAGCTCAGCAGGACGGCGGCCACCTTCTCGCGCCAGGGCAGCTCCACCGGGGAGCCGGAGTTGACGACGACGACCGTACGGGGGTTGACGGCGGCGACCGCGTGGACCAGGGCGTCCTGGTGGCCGGGGAGCCTCAGGTCGGTGCGGTCGAAGCCCTCGGACTCGACGCGTTCGGTGGTGCCGACGACCACGATCGCGGTGTCGGCGCCGCGGGCCGCCTCGACGGCCTCGGCGATCAGCTCGTCCGGGTCGCGGAGCGGGGCGAGGTGGACGAGCGAGAAGGCCACGCCCCTGAGCGGGTGGCCGGTGGCGGGGCCGGGGCGGTGGTTGAGCGAGACCCGGACGGGGGTGCCTTCGGTGAGGGGGACGCGGCCTCGTGCGACCGGCTCGTTGAGGAAGGCGCCGAGGGGGTCGGTGCCGGGGGCGCGGTCCTGGGTGCCCTCGAAGAGCGGGCGCTCGTCGACGGTGAGGGCGAAGGAGCCGGTGCCCCGGGTGCCGAAGGTGTGCTCGCCGCTCTCGCGCGGGGTGAAGGTGCCGGTGATCTCGACGGTGTCCAGGGTGTCGTGGGTGACGCCCTCGGGGAGGTCGGCGCCGATCCACTGGATCTGGCCGCTGGGCAGCGGGACGGTGGCGAGGACGGTCCCGGAGGCGTCGCGGCAGACGGCGGTGAGGGCGAACCCGGCCTCGGCGATGGCGAGTTCGTCGCTCGGGTCGGCGCCGACCGCGTAGGTCAGCGCACCCTCGGGGAGGGCGGCGGTCAGGCCGTCGAGCGGGGAGACCACGTGGTCGGGGAAGACCAGGGCCGAGCCGCCGCCGAGCACCCGGGCGTCCCGGGCCAGGGCGCCGGAGAGGGCGACGGAGGCGTTGGGGGCGAGCGGGAGGGCGGCGGCCCCGTCGCGTACCTCGTTGCGCAGAAGCACGAAGGAGCGGCGGGCGACCTCGCGGGCCAGCGCCTCGCCGTCCACGGGGGCGGGCAGGTCGGCGGGGGCCACGGCGGGCGGGGCGGACTCCAGGGCGCCGACGCGGGCGGCGAGCAGCAGGACGTTCCGTACGGCGAGGTCGACGGTCTTCTCGTCCACCTCCCCGGCCCGGACGGCCTCGGCCAGCGCCTCGCCGTAGACCGTGCGCGGGCCGGGCATCGCGGCGTCCAGCCCGCCGGTGATGGCCCCGGCCGTGGTCCGGGCGGCGAGCCAGTCGGAGACGATGAAGCCGTCGAAGCCCCATTCGCCGCGCAGCACGGCGTTCTGGAGGTAGCGGTGCTCGGTCATCGTCGAGCCGTTGACCTGGTTGTAGGCGGCCATGACGCCCCAGGGGTGGGCGTTCTTGACGATGCGCTCGAAGGGGGCGAGGTAGAGCTCGCGCAGGGGGCGCGGGGCGACGACGTTGTCGACGGTGAAGCGATCGGTCTCGGCGTCGTTGGCCACGAAGTGCTTGACGGTGGTGCCGACCCCGCCGTCCTGGACGCCTTGGACGTAACCGGTGCCGATCTCGCCGGTGAGGTAGGGCTCCTCGCTGTACGCCTCGAAGTGGCGGCCGCCGAGCGGGGTGCGGTGCAGGTTGACCGTGGGGGCGAGCAGCACGTGGACGCCCTTGCGGCGGGCCTCCTGGGCGAGGAGCCTGCCCGCGCGGCGGGCCAGCTCCGGGTCCCAGGTGGCGGCGAGCGCGGTGGGCGAGGGCAGGGCGACGGAGGGGTCGGCGGCGGTCCAGCGGACGCCCCGGACGCCTATGGGGCCGTCCGACATCACCAGGGAGCGCAGGCCGATCGCGGGCAGGGCGGGCAGCGACCACAGGTCCTGGCCGGCCAGGAGGCGCGCCTTGTCGTCGAGCCCGAGGGCGGCGAGGGCCGTGTCGACGGCTTCCCGGCGGAGGGCCTCGGAGTTGCTGGTGCTGGACGCGGCTGCCACGGCCGTACCTCCTGGTCGAGTCCGGTGGAGATCTCCATGGTGACTCGCTGACCGGTAGCACGGTAGTTTTTGTTATGTGTCCGTTACGTTGCCGGAGTGCCGGTTCCGGTGGTGGCGCACGGTCCTGCCGCGCTCGGGGGGCGGGTCAGGTGGTGGCGTACGGTCCTGCTGACGGACTCCGGTGTGGGGCCGGGCAGCACGGAAGGGGCCGGCGATGGCACGTGCCAGGAGCGAGGAGCGGCGGGCCGAGATCCTGCGCGCCACCCTCGAGGTGATCGCCGAGCGCGGCTACCGGGGCGCGACGCTGGGGGCGGTGGCCGAGCGGGTGGGCCTGACCCAGCAGGGGCTGCTGCACTACTTCCCGACGAAGGAAGCGCTGCTGGTGGCGGTGTTGGAGGACCGGGACCGCTGGGACACCGGCGGGGGCCGGGGCGGGGGCGAGGAGGGGGCCTGGGGGCTAGGGCTGCTGGGGTCGCTGGTGGAGTACAACGCGATGCGGCCGGTGATCGTCCGGACCTTCTCGGCGCTGCTCGGTGAGAGCGTGACCGAGGACCACCCGGCGCGGGAGTTCTTCACCCGCCGCTACACCCAGGTCCGGGCGGGCATGGCCGCCACGCTGCGCGCCGAGTACGGCGAGACGCTGCCGGGCGGGCTGAGCCCGGAGCGGGCGGCGGTGCTGCTGGTGGCGGTGATGGACGGGCTCCAGTACCAGTGGCTGCTGGACCCGGAGGCGGTGGACATGCCGCAGGCGTTCGATGACTTCCTGGGACTGCTGAAGGGGCCGCAGGAGGCGTGAGCCCGGGGTTTCAGGGCCGGGGGCTCGCGGCGGTGACCGCCGGAGACCGGGTCACGCGGTCCCCCGTTCCTTCGTGAGGGCCACCCCGTCGGGGGCGGGCGCCGCGCCCGCGTCGACCAGGTCACGGGCCAGGAGGGTGGCTCCGGCGACCGCCCCCGGCATCAGGAACACCGCGACGAACGGGACCAGGAACGACAGCGCGAGCGGGACCCCGAAGCCGAGCACCAGCAGCCGGCGGCGGCCCAGCAGGCCGAGCCGCTTCTTCAGGGCCAGTCCCCGGCGCTGGAGGGCGACCCCGGTCAGCTCCTCGGCCAGGAAGTAGCCGGAGACGCAGACACCGATCGCGGGGACGACGGTCTGGCCGACGACCGGGATGAAGCCGCAGGCGAAGAGGGCGATACCGAAGAGGGCGACGCGCAGCAGGATGCGTACGGAGTCACGGGCGGAGATCCACAGCTCGCGCCAGAGCGGCAGTCCGGACTCGTGGACCTCGCCGCCCTCGCTCCGCTCGACCTCCTCGGAGAGCGACTCGTAGAACGGCTGGCCGACCAGGAGGGTGACGGCGGTGAAGGTGATGACCGCGAGGAAGAGGCCGAGGACGAAGACGAGCGCGGTGAGCGCGGTGCGGAGCAGGCCGGTCCAGGGCGAGGACCAGCCGTCGGCGAACGGGGTGGCCCAGGCGACGAAGTCGTCAGCGCCGTAACCGAGTCCGACCAGGGCACCGGCGTACACGACGAGGGTGATGAGTCCGGGCAGCAGGCCGAAGCCGAACCACCGGCCGTGCCGGAGAACCCAGCGTTGCCCCTTCACCAGATAGCCGAGACCCGACCCCAGATCGTTCATGGGCGTCAGCGTACTGGCGTGCGGAAACGGCGCGGGCCGCACCCCGGGCGGGGTGCGGCCCTCACACGGGGACCTCTCGGTCAGGCGACCGAGAGCTCCACCTTGATGTTGCCGCGGGTCGCGTTCGAGTACGGGCAGACCTGGTGGGCCTTCTCGATGAGCGACCGGGCGGTGGCGGTGTCGACGTTGGGGATGGTCGCGCTGATCGCGACCTCCAGGCCGAAGCCGCCGGCCTCGGTCTTGCCGATGGAGACCGACGCGGTGACCGTCGAGCCGGAGATGTCGGCCTTCTCCTGGCGGGCGACGACACCCAGCGCGCCCTGGAAGCAGGCGCTGTACCCCGCCGCGAAGAGCTGCTCGGGGTTGGTGCCCGCGCCGCTGCCGCCCAGGGCCTTCGGCGGGTTGACCACGACGTCGAGCAGGCCGTCGTCCGAGGCGACGCGGCCGTCACGGCCGTTCTCCGCGGTGGCGACGGCGGTGTAGGCGACGTCGATCTTCTGGATGGTCATGATGTGAGGATTCCTCCTGTTGGTGCGCCGCGACTCGCGCCCACGATCGCGACGGCCTGGGATGAGCCTAACGGGTGACCTTCCGCAGCCGGGCGTGGGACGTGCGGGCCCGCGCCCGGGTCAGACGAGCGAAACGATCATCTTCCCGGTGTTCTCACCGCGCAGGAGGCCGACGAACGCGTCGTAGCCCTTCTCGATGCCCTCGACCTTCGTCTCGCGGTACTTCAGCTCGCCGGAGGCCAGCCAGCCGGCGACCTCCTCGACGAACGCGGGCTGGAGGTCGGCGTGGTCGCCGACGAGCATGCCCTGGAGCCGCAGCCGCTTGCCGATGATCAGCGCCATGTTGCGCGGGCCGGGGGTCGGCTCGGTCTCGTTGTACTGCGCGATCATGCCGCAGATGGTGGCGCGGCCGTGCACGTTGAGCGCGCCGATCGCGGCTTCGAGGTGGTCGCCGCCGACGTTGTCGAAGTAGACGTCGATGCCGTCGGGGGCGGCCTCCTTGAGCTGGTCGCGGACCGGCCCGTTCTTGTAGTTGAAGGCGGCGTCGAAGCCGTACTCCTCGGTGAGGAGCCTGACCTTCTCGTCGGAGCCCGCGGAGCCGATGACCCGGGAGGCGCCCTTGAGCCTGGCCAGCTGGCCGACCTGGCTGCCCACGGCACCGGCGGCGCCGGAGACGAAGACCGCGTCGCCCTCCTTGAAGGAGGCGACGTCGAACAGGCCCGCGTAGGCGGTGAGTCCGGTCATGCCGAGCACGCCGAGGTAGGCGGAGAGCGGGGCGAGGTCGGGGTCGACCTTCACCGCGTGCTTGGCGGGCACGTCGGCGATCTCGCGCCAGCCGAGGCCGTGCAGGACGTGGTCGCCGACGGCGATCCCCTCGGCGTTCGAGGCGATGACCTCGCCGACCGCGCCGCCGTCCATGGGGTGGTCGAGCTTGAAGGGCGGGGTGTACGACTTCACGTCGTTCATCCGGCCGCGCATGTACGGGTCGACGGAGAAGAACTGGTTGCGGACGAGGACGCGGCCTTCGGCCGGAGCGGCCACCGCGGCCTCACGCAGCGCGAAATCCTCGGCCTTGGGCCAGCCGTGGGGGCGGGCGACGAGGTGCCATTCGCGGCTGGACGTGGGAAGTGCTGCAGACATGGGCTCGGGTTCTCCTCGATGTCCTACGGGGGAAGCCTTCAGAAAAGCTTCATGACATGAAACAACTCTGCTCCCGAATATTTCATATTGTCAAGTAAATCGGTACGCTGGTCTCCATGGCCACCCGTACAGACCCCGTGACCCTTGAGGTCGTCGAGCTCATCGGCACCGTCGTGGCGCGCTACCACGAGGAGTACGACCGCGCCGCCGCCGAGCACTCCCTCACCGGGGCACAGGCGCGGGTCCTCGGCCTGCTCGCGCTGGAGCCGACCCCGATGCGGAAGATCGCCGTCAAGCTGAAGTGCGAACCGTCGAACGTGACCGGCATCGTCGACCGCCTGGAGACCCGTGGCCTGGTCGAACGCCGGCCGGACCCCGCCGACCGCCGCGTGAAGCTGGCCGCCGCGACGGAGGCGGGCGTGCGGACGGCCCGCGAGCTGCGGGACTCGCTGACCTTCGCCCGGGAGCCGCTGGCCGAACTCTCGGACGCGGAGCGGACCGTACTGCGGGATCTGCTGCGGCGGATGCTGGGCGCGGACGCCTAGAAGCTCTCCATGACGTTCACGCGTGTCTCCATCATGACGTTCACGCGTGTCTCCATTACGTTCACGCGTGCCCCTCACCGGCAGGTGAGGACCCTGTGAGGGACACCGGATTCCGCCGACAGCCGGTCCGATACGCCTGACCTGCGGGAAGATGGGCGCCATGACCGCTCCCACCCCGTTCGGCCCCCGCGAGTTCCAGCTCGTCCTGCTCCGCCGGATGGCCGACCACCAGCCGGACCTGGTCGAGGAGGCGCGCCACGAGCTGAGCGCCTCGCTCGCCGACATGCGGGAGGCCAACCGCCGCTGGCAGGCCATGGTCCGCGCGCCCCGGGGGCGGGGGTCGCTGCGGCGCTACCGCTCGGTGCTCGGTGAGCCGGAGGTGACGCTGAAGCGCCGCGTGGGCGACCTGGAGTGCGAGGCGCTGCTCTGGCCGGTGCCGCTCTGGCCGGACCTCCGGTTCGAGGTGATGGCCGCGCCGGGCGGGGCCGTGTGGAACGAGTGGCTCGTCCGGGCCCCGGGGGCGGCGGGCCCCCAGCTCACCTCCGTACCCTCGCTGCGCCCCTGGTCGTGCACCGTGGACGAGGTGGCCCGCGCCTTTCCCCCGGCGCGGCCGATGGAGGGCAGCGCGCCGACCCGGTGGGCGCTGGCCCTCACCGACCCGGGCAGCGGGGAGCGCCACGTCGCCGAGTTCACCTGGGGGCTGTTCCAGCGGCTCCTTCCGGGGTGAGGCGTCGGGGGAGCTGGCGGTGCGTCAGCTGACGCCCCCCTTACGGCGCATCCCAGCGCGCGCGACCCGGCGAGGAACGCGACGATGCGATGAGAGGCCGGCTCCCGCCGGTACCCCCATCCGCGCTCTCGGGAGAACCTGCCGTGACCGTCAGCCTTGAGCAGTTGCAGCGTTGCCACATCGCCGTCGATCTCGGGGCCGCGAGGACCCGTGTGTACGTGAAGGGGCTCGGGCTCGTCGTGGACGAACCGAGCGTCGCCGCCGTCAACACCCGTACCGGATCGCTCATCGCGGTCGGCGTCCTCGCCGAGCAGATGACCGGCCGCACCCCCGCGTACATCCGCGTGGTCCGCCCGGTCTCCGGCGGCTCCGTCGTCGACATCGAGATGGCCCAGCGGATGCTGCGCCATCTGCTCGGCGACAAGCTCCGCCGCCAGTTGCGCCGCAAGCCCCGGCTGCGCGCCGCCGCCTGCATCCCGCACGAGGCCGATCCGCTGGCCCAGCGCGCCACGGTGGAGACCCTGGTCGGGCTCGGCGCCCGGCGGGTCGAGCTGGTGGACACGCTGATCGCGGCGGCCGCCGGCTGCGGGCTGCCGGTGGAGCAGCCGACCGCCACCATGATCATGGCGTGCGGTGCGGCCACCACCCAGATCGCCGTCCTCTCGCTCGGCTCGATCGTGACGGCCGTCCGGCTCCCGGTCGGTGGCAACGCCATCGACGAGGCGGTGATCCAGTACCTGCGCCAGCACCACGAGCTGATGCTCCCGAGCCAGTCCGTGCGGCCCCTGCAACTGGCGCTGCACGGCAACGGCCTCCAGCTCACCGGGCCCGCCCTGACCGAGATCCACGGCCGGGACGTGGCGACCGGGCTCGCCCGCTCGGTGCAGGTCGACACCGCCGCCGTACGGCAGGCCATCCACACCCCGCTCACCGCCGTCCTCGACGGGGTGGGCAAGGTGCTGCGCGAGTGCCCGCCCGACCTGGTGGCCGACCTCGCGGACCGCGGGATCATGATGGTCGGCGGCAGCGCGCTGCTGCCGGGGCTCGACCAGATGCTCCGGGACGCGACGGGCATGCCGGTGCACATCGCGGAGCGCCCCGACGTCTGCTCGGTGCTCGGCCTCGGCGCGATGCTGGACGGCAGGATCCAGCCGATGGTCCTCAACCCGCTGGCGGGTTAGGGCTCCTTGTCCCCCGCCGACCGGCTGCCGCACCTCCTGGAGGCCGTCCTCAGCATCGGCAGCGACCTCGGGCTCCGGGCCACGCTCCAGCAGATCGTGGACACCGCGACCACCCTGACAAAGGCCCGCCACGGCGCCCTGCGCGTGCTGGAGCCCGACCAGGACCGGACCGAGGCGCTCTACACGACCGGGATGACCCCGGCGGAGCGGCGGCGCGTCGACCGCCTCCTCCCGGAGCGCCGCCCCGGGCTCCGGGAGGAGGGCGGCGGCCGGGGACCGGGCGGGCCGCCCGCCCCGGCCTTCCTCACCGCCCCGATCCAGGTGCACACCGAACTCTTCGGCCACCTCTGCCTGGCGGAGAAGAGCACGGGCCCCTTCACCGAGACCGACCGCGCCCTGCTGCACGTCCTCGCCTCCCAGGCGGGCATCGCGATCGGCAACGCCCGGCTCTACGAGAGCGCCCGGCAGCGCGAGCGGTGGATCGAGGGCGCGGCCGCCGTCACCACGGCCCTGCTGACCGGCACCGACGCGGCCGACGCCCTGATGACCGTGGCCGAGAGCGCACGGGTGCTCGCCGGTGCCTCGGCCGGGGTGATCCTCCAGCCCACCGAGGCGGGCGGGATGGAGATCGTGACCGCCTCCACGCTCGACGACCCGGCGGGCATCGTCGGCACGACCATCGAACCCGGCTCCCCCGTCCTGGTCCAGCTGCTCGGCGGCGAACCGGTCTTCGTCGACGACTCGGCCACCGACCCCCGCATGACCACCGACGTACGGTCCCGGTTCGGGCCCAGCATGATGCTGCCGCTCCAGAGCGGCGGCCGGCTCATCGGCACCCTCGCCCTGCCCCGGCGGCGCGGGGCGCCCCCGTACACGGCGGTCGACCGGCTGCTGGCGACCCAGTTCGCCTCGCAGGCCGCCCTGGCGCTGGTGATGGCCGACGCGCAGGCGGACCGGGAGCAGCTCGCGGTGTACGAGGACCGCGACCGGATCGCCCGTGACCTGCACGATCTGGTGGTCCAGCGGCTCTTCGCCACCGAGATGATGCTGGAGTCGACGCGCCGGCGGGCCACGGGCGAGCAGGCCGAAGGGGCCGGGGAGACAGGTGGCACCGGGGAGGCGGACGGTACCGGGGAGGGAGGCAGAGCCGGGGAGGCGGGCGGGGCCGGGGAGAGCGCCGGGGATCTGCTCGGGCGGGCCGTGGACGAGCTGGACTCCACCATCCAGGAGGTGCGTACCGCGATCTTCGCGCTCCAGCAGCCGCCCGCCGAGGCCCCGGGCACCTTCCGGGGCCGGGTGCTGCGCGAGACCGGGGGCGCGTCGGCGCTGCTGGGGTTTCCGCCGTCGGTGCGCTTCACCGGGGCGGTGGACGCCCTGGTGGGCGAGGAGACGGGCCGGGAGCTGCTGGCCGTGCTGCGCGGGGCGCTGGCCGCCGCGCACCGCCGGCCCGCGGTCTCGGCCATCGAGGTGGAGGTGGACGCCACGGTCCGGCTGCCGGACGGGCGGAGCGCGGTGCGTCTGGTGGTGGCCGACGACGGGCTCGACGAGGAGGGCGGCCGGTCCACGGCGGTGACCTGGCAGGCGCCGCTGCAAGGCCCGCCGGGCTGAAGCCGTCAGCGTTTGGGGGCCGCCCGCAGCGCGATCCGGGTGTTGGAGTGGGCCACGCCCGCCTCCCGCTTGAGCCGCCGCAGCAGCGCGTCCAGCGCCGCCGGGTCGGCCGCCGTGGCGCGGATCAGGTAGTCGTGGCCGCCCGTCACATGCACCACCTCCGTGATACCGGGCAGCATCAGCACCGAGCGCTCGAACTCCTCGTTCGTCGTGTCGAGCCGCAGCGTCACATCGATGAAGACGACCAGGCCCGAACGGGTGTCGGCGGCCGGGTCGAGGATGACGGTGAAGCCGCGGACCACCCCGTCCCGGCGCATGTGGCGGACCCGGTCGCCCGCCGCGTTGGCGCTGAGCCCCACGCGTGCGCCCAGGTCCCGGTACGAGATCCGGGCGTCCTCCTGGAGAATGCCGAGGATTTCCCTGTCCAGCCGATCCATACCGCCAATTGTCCCAGGTTATGGCGATATCGGCGCTTGTGGCGATATCGGCTGAGGAGGACCGCGGAGAGCCGGGGCAGCCCCCTGCCGCCCGGTCGGCGCAGCCCGGCGGGCCGTGCGCTGCCCCGCCCCCTTGACTTGCTGTGTGGATACCGCCGCCAAGCACTCCCCCGGGCCTCCGGGCGCCCCCGCCCCGGCAGGAGCCGCGCCGCCCGCCGCGTACCGCAATCTGGTCATGGCCACGATCGGCTTCGCCCTCACCTTCTGGGCGTGGAACCTGATCGCGCCGATGTCGGGCGACTACAAGGACCGGCTCGGGCTCAGCTCGTTCCAGCAGTCGTTCCTGGTGGCCGTGCCGGTGCTCGTCGGGTCGCTCGGCCGGATCCCGGTGGGCGCGCTGACGGACAAGTACGGCGCGAAGCTGATGTTCCCGCTGGTGTCGGCGCTGACGATCGTGCCGGTGCTGCTGCTGGTCCCGGCGAAGAACTCGTACGGGGCGATGATCGCGGTCGGCTTCCTGCTGGGGCTCGGCGGCACCACGTTCGCGATCGGCGTCCCGCTGGTCAACTCGTGGTTCCCGCCCGCCAAACGGGGGTTCGCGCTGGGCGTCTTCGGGATGGGCATGGGCGGGGTCGCGCTGTCCGGCTACTTCACCCCGCGCATCGCCGAGCACGGCGACAACCTGCCGTTCCTCGTGGTCGCCGGCGCCCTGCTGGTGTACGCGCTGCTGGCCGCCGTCCTGGTCAGCGACCACCCCGACCGGAAGGTTCCCACGGACACATTGGTGCGCCGGCTCGGCGAGGCCGGGAGGCTCCGGGTGACGTGGGAGCTGTCGGCGCTGTACGCGATCGGCTTCGGCGGGATCGTGGCGTTCGGGGTCTATCTGCCGACGTACCTGAAGACCTGGTACGCGATGTCGCCGACCGAGGCGGGCACCAAGGCGGCCGGGTTCGCGCTGGTCACGGTGGTCCTCCGGCCGGTCGGCGGCTGGCTCTCGGACCGGATCCACCCGGCGCTGGTGACCTCCGGCGCGCTGCTAGTGGCGGCCCTGATGGCGGTCGTGCAGGCCTTCGAGCCGCCGCTCAACCCGGTCGGCACCATCGCGCTGCTGGCCATGGCGGCCGGGCTCGGCACGGCGAGCGGCAGTGTGTTCGCCCTGGTCTCGCAGGTGACCCCGCAGCCGAAGGTGGGCAGTGTGACGGGCATCGTCGGCGCGATGGGCGGGCTCGGCGGCTTCGTTCCGCCGCTGGTGATGGGGGCGATCTACAGCACCAAGGACTCGTACGCGATCGGCTTCATGCTCCTGTCCGACCTGGCGCTGGCCGGGTGCGTGTACGCGTACGCGCGGATGCGGACCCTCCGGCGCGACGGGTGAGCCGTGCGGACGCGCGGGAACGGCCGCGTTCCCGCCGGAACGCGGCCGTTCGCGTGTGTGCCCCGGTGGGGCTACCCGCGCTGTCGGAGCTGCTGTACGAACCGGTCCGTCCAGTACGCCGTCCGGTCCAGGTAGGCCGTCTCGGCGGCCGCCCCGGTCTTGCCGTAGGCCCCCCCGAAGGTCTCGTAGCCGTGGCCCGGGGGCGGGTTGGAGGAGGCCGGTTCGATGGAGCTGCCCTCGTGCCACTCGTTGAACGAGGTGACGGAGACCCAGGTGGGGTCGCCGCCGATGGCCGGGTCCAGGGCGTTGTTCCACTGCCGGTCGTAGGAGGCGCCGTCCGCGCGGCCCAGGGTGGGGGTGGTGTTGCCGGGGACGGCCCGGTCGTCGATGTAGCCGGGGGCGACCGAGGGGGCCCAGACCAGGCCGTTGGCCTTGGCGTAGTCGCCGGCCTGCTTCCAGCCGGGGGCGGTGGCTCCGGCGATGCCGTCGTAGGTGTAGATCCCGCCGAAGTGGTCGACCTTGGTGGTGTCGGTGGTCTGGGCGAGGACGATGGCGGTGTCCTTGACGGCCCCCAGCGCCGACCAGTCCTGGATCTTCAGGCTCTCGAAGACGTAGTAGGCGTTGCGGTCGCCGTGGGCCGCGTCCCGGTAGAAGGCGGGGTGGTCGCCGAACTTCCCTTCCAGGTAGGCGATGTCGTCGACGACGGAGGCGGCGGTGCGGCCGCTGTACGGCTCGATGTGCCAGGCGACCTCGATGCCGTGGCGGGCGGCGGCGTCCAGGACGTCACCGGCGAGGGAGTCCTCGTACCCCCCTTGCCCCCACCAGCTGTAGACGATGACGCCCGCGCCGGACCGCTGCACCCACTCCATGTGCTGGTCCACCGCTCCGGCGATGTCCCCGGAGTCGTACGGGCCGAGCTTCGGGTACAGGTCGGCGCCGATGGAGTCGGGCGGGGTGTGGCCGCCCTGCTGCCAGTGGCGCCAGCTCCCGGAGACCTCCGGGGTGCCGTACCAGGGGTAGTAGAAGAGGTGCACGTCCGGCGAGCCGCCGGCCTCGGTGGCCGGGGCGCGGGTGAGGGTGAAGCGGTCGACGTCGAAGAGGGCGCCCGCACCCCCGGTGAACCGCAGGAACAGCGGGCCCGCGCCCGGTGCGGCGGCCGTCAGGGCGGTGGTGACCTCGGTGAAGGTGTCCCAGCCGCCGGTCGGGGCCACGTCCACCGAGCCGAGGAGCTGCCCGGTGGCGGAGCCTGCGCGGACCTCGATGGTGCCGCCCGCGCCGGCCGAGGAGACGGTGGCGGTGAAGGCGGTGGCCCCGGCGGGGTCGATCGCGGCGTAGCCCGCCCAGTCGCCGTGGTCGATGTAGCCGAGGGTCGCGCCGCCGCCGGCCGCCGCGTGCGGGGCGGCCTGGACGCCGAAGGAGGAGGTGTACGCCTCCGCCTCCGCGCTGTCGCCGCCCGGGTCCGGGTCCGGGCCGGGGCCCGGGTCGCCGGCGGAGCAGTCGGCCTCGACGGCTCCGGCCGCGTACTGGATGCCGCCGAGGAGGAGTTGGCGGAAGTCCGGGTCGGCGAAGGACTCGATGGTGTGGCCGAGTCCGGTGTAGAAGGAGCGCCCCTCCTGCTGCTCGTGGCACCAGGTGATGGGGTGGTCGCCGCCCATCTCGCCACCGTGGTAGCTGGTTTCGTCCAGCGACTGGAGGACGTGGACGTCTCCGCGCGGGTTGGAGCGGTAGTTGTACCACTCGTCGGTCCGCGTCCAGGTGTCGTCCAGGTGCGCGGTGGCCGGGTGGACGTGGTCCTCGGTGGTGAGGCGGGCCTCCTGGATCTCCGGGTGGCTCTGGAACCAGGCGCCGACCAGGTCCTCGTACTCCGGCCAGTCGTACTCGGTGTCGGCCGCCGCGTGGACGCCGACGAAGCCGCCGCCCCCGTCGACGTACCCCTTGAGGGCGTTCTGCTGGCTGTCGTCCAGGACGTCGCCGGTGGTGGAGAGGAAGACGACGGCCTCGTACTCGGCGAGGTTCTGCGGGGTGAAGGCGGTCGCGTCCTCGGTGGCGGTGACGGTGAAGTCGTTGGCCGCGCCCAGCTGTTGGATGGCGGTGATGCCCGCTGGGATGGAGTCGTGGCGGAACCCGGCGGTCTTGGAGAAGACCAGGACCTGGTACGGGTCGGCTGCCGCCGCCGCGCTCGGGACGCCGGGGCTCAGGAAGGCGGCTCCCAGCGCGAGGGCCACGGCGCAGGCCAGACGGCGGATGCGGGATCGTCTCATCGGTTGCTCACCCCTGCTGCTGTGTCGGAGGTGGTGAAGGTGAAGGCGTCCAGGTCGAAGAGGCTGCCCTGACCCGTCGGGCCCTTGAAGACGAGGAAGAGTTCGATGGGCCCGGCGGGGGCGTCGCCCACCTCCGCCGTGACGTCCACGAAGTCCTCCCAGCCGCCGGTCGGGGCGACGGCGAGGCTGGACAGGAGCGTGCCGGTGGGCGAGCCCGCCCGCAGCTCCAGGGTGCCGCCCGCCCCGCCCGAGGAGACCCGGGCCGTGACGGAGGTGGCGTCGGTCAGGACGTACGGCTCGAAGGAGATCCAGTCGCCGTCGTCGGTGTAGCCGACGGTGGCGCCGCCCTCGGCGGGCCCGTGCGGGGCGATCTCGATGCCGGACTGGGCGGCGAAGTGCTCGCCCTGGCGGTGGCGGGGCTGGAGGATGGAGTCGCTGTGCGTGGTCAGCCCGTCCGCGTCGGTGTACTCGGCGTCGAAGACCCCGTAGATGTTGGCGGCGCTGTCGTGCTCCCCGTCGACGGGTACGTCGATCGTGCCGGAGCAGCCGTTCTTCGAGGTGATCTGGTGGCGGTGGCTGTCATGGCCGAGGAGGTAGGTGACCTTGACCTTGGAGCAGTCGATCGTGCCGTCCTCCGGGTCGCTGACGCTCACGGTGAACGGGACGGAGTCGCCGAAGGAGAACAGTGTGCCGTCCACCGGGGTCTCCAGGGTGACCGTGGGCGCGCTGTTGCCCGCTGTCACGACCAGGCTCGCGGTGCCGGTGAGCCCTTCGGGGTCGGTGACGGTGAGGGTGGGGGTGTAGGTCCCGGCGGCCGTGTAGGTGTGGCTGGGGTTCGCGTCGGTGGAGGTGGCCCCGTCGCCGAAGTCCCAGGCGTAGGTGAGGTTTCCGCCCTCGGGGTCGTTGCTGCCGGCCGAGGAGAAGGAGACCGCGAGCGGGGTGGGCCCGGAGGTCCGGTCGGCGGCGGCCCTGGCGACCGGGGAGCGGTTGCTGCCGGCGAGGTGCTCGATACGGTAGAGGGCCTGGTTTCCGGCGCCGGTCCCGTAGTCGAGGACGTACAGCGCGCCGTCGGGTCCGAACGCGGAGTCCATCACCTGGGTCCCGGCCCACGGGAAGGTGTCGATGGCCCCGGGCGATCCGTCGGAGTTCACCTCGACCGGCTTGATCCACTGGCGCCCGTACTCGGTGGCGAAGAACCGGCCGTCGAGCGAGGCCGGGAACTTCACCGCGGAGTCCAGGTCCGGGTCGAAGTTGTACACGGGTCCGGCCATCGGGGACTCGGAGCCGCCGCCGAACTCCGGCGGGGAGCCCGCGTCACCGGCGTACCGGATCCAGGCGGGCTGGGCGGGGGGCAGGGTGGCGAGGCCGGTGTTGCGGAAGGAGTTGTTGGCCGGGCCGCCGGCGCAGTCGTACTTGGCTCCGGCGGGGCCGTTGGGGAAGGTGTACTCGCCGTACGTCTCCGTGGGCGTGTTGGTGCCGGTGCAGTACGGCCAGCCGAAGTTTCCGGGCTCGGTGACGCGGTTGAACTCGACCTGGCCGCTGGGGCCCCGGTTCGGGTCGGTGGTTCCGGCGTCGGGGCCGTAGTCGCCGATGTAGACGGCCCCGGTCTTCTGGTCGACGGACATCCGGAACGGGTTGCGGAAGCCCATCGCGTAGATCTCGGGGCGGGTGTGCGCGGTGCCCGGGGCGAAGAGGTTGCCCGCCGGGACCGTGTAGCCGCCGTCCGCCGTGGGCGTGATCCGCAGCAGCTTGCCGCGCAGGTCGTTGGTGTTGCCGGAGGACCGCTGGGCGTCGAACTGCGGGTTGCGGTCCGTGCGTTCGTCGATGGGCGAGTAGCCGCTCGACTCGAACGGGTTGGTGTCGTCGCCGGTGGTCAGATAGAGGTTCCCGGCGGCGTCGAAGTCGATGTCACCACCGACGTGGCAGCACTGGCCCCGGTCGCTCTCGACTTCGAGGAGCACCTTCTCACTGGCGGTGTCCAGCGTTCCGTCGGCCGTGAGCTGGAAGCGGGAGAGGTTCAGGTGCCCCTTCCACGGCTCGAAGTCGGCGGCGGATCCGGTGGTCGGCGCGTCGCCCGGCGGGGTGTTCAGCGCGGGCGAGTAGTAGAGGTAGACGTACCGGTTGGCCGCGAAGTCCGGGTCGGCGGCGACGCCTTGGAGGCCTTCCTCGTCGTGCGTGTAGACGTCGAGCTTCCCCGCCGTCTTCGTGGAACCGGCCGCGTCGGTGAGGCGGAGCGTGCCGTCGCGCGCCGTGTGCAGGACGGACCGGTCGGGCAGGACGGCGAGGGACATGGCCTCGCCCAGTTCGGCCGGGCCGACGGCCAGTTGGACCTGCTGGTAGTCGGAGGCGGGGATGTCGGCCGCGACGCGTGGGGTACGGGCGTCGGGGTCGACCGCCGTCGCGGTGGTGGCGGGGACGGCCAGAGCGGTCGCCAGCAGGGCGGCGAGGGCGGTGGCGTATCTGGACCAGCGTGGGCGTGCGGGTGAGGACGGCATGGCGAGGTCGTGTTCCTTCCTGACGGTACGTGGGGTGTGTCAGGCAAGGCGCTGTCGCGCTTTGCGACGTGCGGGGTGCGGAGCGCGCCGGAGCAGGCAGCTTTTTTCTTCCGGAGAGCGCTCCAACATCCTTACTAAGCAGGCTTTTTGCATGCTGGCAACGCAAAATTAATTTGTCAAGGTCGTGTCAAAATTCCGGAACCGGTGCTCCGTACAAGCGATGAGGCGAGCGTCACCCGGCCCGGCCCAGCCCCGACCCCCTAGGCTTCCCGGCGTGACCTTCCTTCTTCCCGCGCTCCAGTCCCCCACCGGCCCGGCAGCCTCCCGGGAGGCCGTGCGCTTCGGTGAACTCTCGCTGACCTACGGCCGGCTGGCCGAGGCCTCCGCCGCCCTCGCCGCCCGGATCGCGGACGCGGGCCGGGTCGCCGTCTGGGCCACCCCGACGCCGGAGACGGTGATCGCGGTGGTGGCGGCGCTGCGGGCCGGGGTGCCGGCCGTGCCGCTCAACCCCCGCACGGGAGCGGCCGAGTTGGCGCACATCCTGGCCGACAGCGCGCCCACGGCCGTCCTGGCGGGCCCCGACGACGAGCTGCCCCCGGCACTGGCGACGGTGCGGCGGGTGACGGTCGACGCGCGGGCGGCGGTGGACGGGGCCCCGGCGGGCGAGGCGGCGGGCACGGGGGCGGCATCCGCGTCACCGGCTACGGCGGCGGGCACGGGGGACGCATCCGCCGACGCCCCCGCCCTGATCGTCTACACCTCCGGCACCACCGGCCCGCCCAAAGGGGCCGTGCTGCCCCGCCGGGCCGTCGCCGCGTCCCTGGACGCGCTGGAGGACGCCTGGGGGTGGACCGGTGACGACGTCCTGGTCCACGCACTGCCGCTGTTCCACGTCCACGGGCTGATCCTGGGCGTCCTCGGCCCGCTGCGCCGGGGCGGTTCCCTGCGCCACCTGGGGAAGTTCTCGCCCGACGGCGTGGCCCGCGAGCTGGGGTCCGGGGGCACGATGCTGTTCGGCGTACCGACGATGTACCACCGGCTGGCCGAGGTGCTGGACGCCCCGGCGGGCGGCGCGGAGCGGGACGCACTGGCCGACGCGCTGGCCGGGGCGCTGGCGGGGGCACTGGCGGGGGCACGGCTGCTGGTCTCCGGTTCGGCGGCGCTGCCCGTGCACGACCACGAACGCATCGCGGCGGCGACCGGGCGGCGCGTGATCGAGCGGTACGGGATGACGGAGACCCTGATGAACACCGGGATCCGGGCGGACGGCGTACCGCGCCCCGGCACGGTCGGCCCGCCGCTCGCCGGGGTGGAGCTGCGCCTGGTGGAGGAGGACGGCACGGTGCTGGAGGGGCCCGAGGCGATCGGCGAGATCCAGGTCCGGGGCCCGAACCTCTTCACCGGCTACCTGAACCGGCCCGACGCCACGGCCGCCGCGCACACCGAGGACGGCTGGTTCCGTACGGGGGACGTCGGCACGGTGGACGAGGACGGGTACGTACACATCGTCGGGCGCAAGGCCACCGACCTGATCAAGAGCGGCGGCCACAAGATCGGCGCGGGCGAGATCGAGAACGTGCTCCTCGCCCACCCCGGCGTCCGGGAAGCGGCCGTGACCGGCGAGGAGGACCCGGACCTGGGCGAGCGGGTCGTGGCGTGGGTGGTCGCGGCGGACCCCGACTCTCCGCCGTCCGCCGAAGAGCTGGCGGACCATGTGGCCGCCCAGCTGGCCCCGCACAAGCGCCCGCGCACCGTGCGTTACCTGGACGCCCTGCCCCGCAACGACCTGGGCAAGATCATGAAGAGGTCGCTCCATGTCCGGTGACCCGTCCGCCAGGTCCGCCGACCCGTCCGCCCGGCTGACGGCCCGGGAGACGATCGCCCTGCTCACCGGCGCGGCGGGCTTCACCGAGCACCGCCCGCCGTCGCACACCCTGCCGCCGGACGGTCCGCTCGGCTGGGCGGGGTACGACGCGGCGCGGGAGCGGGCTCGGGCACGGACCGGCGAGGACGAGTCCGTGGTGTACGGGACCGGGGTCGTCGGCGGGCGCGCGTGCGTCCTGCTCTCCTTCGAATTCGGCTTCCTGGGCGGCTCGTTGGGCCGGCTGACGGGGGACCGTCTGGAGGCCGCGTACGGACTCGCCCTGACCCGGCGCCTCCCCCTGGTCGCGCTCGTCGCCACGGGGGGCAGCCGGATGCAGGAGGGCATGGTCGCGCTCACCCAGCTCCAGCGGGTGGCGGCCGCCTCCGCCCGGCTGCGCGCGGCGGGGCTCCCGCAGATCGCCGTGGTCCGCGACCCCACGACCGGCGGCGGCTGGGCCACCGTGGGGGCGGGCGCGGATGTGGTGCTGGCCGTGCCGGGCGCGCAGGTCGGCTTCGCGGGGTCCCGGGTGCGCCCGCCGGACGCGGACCCGTACGCGTACAGCGCCGAGGGCCAGTTCGCGGCGGGCCAGGTGGACGCGGTGGTCCCGGGCGAGGAGCTGCCGCGCACGGTGGGCCTGTGGCTGCGGGCGCTGGGTGCGGGGGAGGCGCTCGGGGCCGGGACGGATGGGGCGACCGGCACGACGGGGGCGGGCGCGCACGGGGCCCTCGGCGC